>JAQVGR010000244.1 GCA_028696635.1 Candidatus Krumholzibacteriia bacterium
CGGGCCACGAGCGCCTTGCCCGTGCCGTGCTCCCCGGTGATCAGGACCCGCGCGCCGGGCGGCGCGACCCGCTCGATCGTATCGAGTATCGCCTTGATCGACGGATGCTCGCCGATGATCTCGGTGGCCCCGAGCACCCGTTCGCGCAGGCGCAGATTCTGCCTGGCGAGCTCTCCCTGGCGCAGGCCGTTGCGCACTGTCAGCAGAAGCCGGTCGAGGTCTATCGGCTTCTCGATAAAATCGAACGCCCCGAGCTTCGTCGCCTCGACGGCGGTGGAGATCGTCCCGTGTCCCGAGATGATCACGACCGGCAGATCCCCGCGGATCTCCTTGAGCCTCTGTAGAACCTCGAGACCGTCCATCCCGGGCATCTTGATGTCGAGCAGGACGAGGTCTATACGCTCGTCGCCGACCGCCTCGAGGGCCGAGGGGCCGTCCGCGGCGGTGAAGGTGCGGTACTTCTCGTAGGTGAGGAGCTTTTCGAGCGAGCTGCGTATGCTCGCCTCGTCGTCGACGATCAGGATCCGTTTACTCATCTGCCAGATACTCCTCCGGTATCGGTTCCCCCGTCAGCACCGCTCCCCACCGCAGGTCGCGGGCGGTGACGGTCGGCCGCGTCGATCCGAGCCCCCGGGCGACGGCCAGCACGAGGATGAGCCCGGGGAGCAGGAGCTTCCGGCGCTCCTCCTCGACCGGGTACCTCCGCGCACCCGCGCCCCGCAGCGCCGCCATGATCCGCGGACCGACGATCGGAAGATCGACTGTCTCCCGCAGCTCATGGTCGATCCGGAGCGGATCCCCGCGCCTGATATGACGGGCTATCGCGGCGATCGCCACCGCCGTGCCCCCCGTCATCAGGATTGTAGGGGCTCGGCGGCCGCCGGGCAAGGAAGAATCCGAAAGCCGCCCCCGCATGACGGCGAGGGCCGGATCGATCGCTCCCGCCAGGGAGAGCGCGGCTCGCCGGCATGCTCCCGGGGCGGCGCCCCCGGGGAAGCGCCGCAGCAACAGCGCGGCCGAATGCGTCCCCCACCCGATACTGAGCGTCCCGTCGACTCGGCCCGCGGCGCCCCAGGCGATCTCCGTGCTCGTCCCGCCGGGATCGGCGAGCACGGCCGGCGTTCCCTCCTCGAGCGTCGAGGCGGCGCCGATGAACCCGAGCGCCGCCTCGCCGGTTCCCGAGAGCACGCGAACGCGCGCGCGGGCTCTGCGCTCGAGGAGCTGGCGGACCTCGTCTCTGTCGGGGGCCGATCGCAGGGCGTTGGTGGCGAGCACGGCGGGATCGGGGCATCCGAAGGCGCGGGCCCGGTCGACGAGGGTCTCGAGGACGCGGGCCGCGCGGTCGGCCGCATCCGGCCCGATCCGGCCCCTGACGAGCAGGTCGGCGCCCCATCCCACGTGTATCCGCTCCTCGCGGACGTCATCGAACCGGGGGGCCCGGGGGCCGAAGAAACCCCCGACGGCGAGCAGGCGGGCGTAGGTGCTGCCGAGGTCGATGCAGCACCGGATCTGCTTTTTTACTTTCGAGCCGGCCCGCTCGTTCACTATCATCACTCCCGGAACGGAGCAGCGGATGGAACGGACGAACATCAAGACACTCTCGCGCGCCGCGCTGGCCGCAGAGATGGCGCGGCTCGGAGAACCGCGGCATCGCGTCGATCAGGTCATCCAGTGGATCTGGGGAAAGGGGGCCGGCTCGTTCGAGGAGATGACGAACCTCCCCCTCGCGATCAGACACCGGCTCGACGAGTCCTTCCTCATCCCCCGGCTGGAGATCTCCGGCAGTGTATCGTCCCCGGCCGACGGAAGCCAGAAGTATCTCTTCCTCTGCCGGGACGGCGCGGCGGTCGAATCGGTGCTGATGGAGGCGAGAGGCCGCTACACGGTATGCATCTCGAGCCAGGTCGGCTGCGCGCTCGGCTGCGCTTTCTGCCGCACCGGCACCGGCGGGTTCGAGCGCGATCTCGGCGTCGACGAGATACTCGACCAGGTCCTCTTCTTCAAGTCGGCCCTCGTCCCGCCGCGGGTGCGCTACAACGTCGTGTTCATGGGAATGGGCGAACCGTTCCTCAACATGACCGCTCTCACGGGGGCTCTGGCGATCCTCAACGACCCTCGCGCGTTCGCGCTGCGCGAAAAGCGGATCACGGTGAGCACGATCGGCATGCCGGACCGCATCCGCGAGCTCGCCGTCGGACCCCTCCGGTTCGGGCTGGCAGTATCGCTCAACGCGGTCACCGACGAGGTCAGGAGGCTGCTGATGCCGGCCGCCTTCGGGATCGAGGAGACGCTCGCCGCCGCGGAGTTCTTTGCCGGAGAGCGCCGCGTGCGCTCCACGCTCGAGTACGTGCTGATCGACCGCGTCAACGACTCGGTCGAGGACGCCCGCGAGCTGGCGCGGATGACGCGCGGCCGCCCCTTCAAGATCAATCTGATCCCGCTCAACGAGTGGCGCGGATCCCCGCTGCGCCGCCCCCCCGAGGAGCGCATCGAGCGGTTCATCGCCGCGCTGCTCCCGACCGCCCCGGCGGTGACGGTCAGGCGCAGCCAGGGCGCCGACATCGACGCCGCGTGCGGCCAGCTCAGGGCCCGCTCGCGATCGACCGGATCCTGACGGGGAACTACCTGAGCAGGAGCATCTTGCCGGTGAACGAGGACCCTTGCGAGCTGATCCGGTAGAAGTAAACGCCGCTCGCCGCCGCCCCTCCCCCGTCGCGCCGCCCGTCCCAGGCCACAGAGAACTCGCGGCCGGCGGCGGTCCCCGAATAGAGCCTGCGCACGATCGAGCCGTCGGCGGCGTAGATCCGCACGTCGACCGGCCGGGGCCTGTCATCCGCGCCGAGCACGGCGGATATCGTCGTGACCGGATTGAAGGGGTTCGGATAGTTCGAGGCGGCGAGCGCCGCCGTCGTTCCCGGCGAGACCTGCGCGAGGGCGTCGGCGGCGAGCATCGCGATCCAGTCGCCCAGCCCGGCGACCTCTGCGGGATGGACGAGGGCCGTGTTCTCTATCGTGCCGGAGTAGCAGGACGCCTCTCCGCCGAAGAGCGCCCGGAAATCCTCGGCGAAGACCTCGGTCGGCCGGTACATGTGCGCGGCGCTCTCGGAAAACGCCGGATCGTCGAGTATCCCCCGCAGCCCGAGATATTCGGCCCACAGAGCGGTCTCCGCGAGCGGAAGGTACCGGTGCTGGAAACAGTGGCCGAACTCGTGCGTGACGGTCCATGCGGTGACCTCGGCCGAGATCGGACGCGTGCCGGGCGAGAGGAAGATCCTCCCCGCGGAGGCCGAGCTGTAGAGCGCAGATCTCCGGGGAAGGGGGAGCAGGTAGATATCGATCTCCATCGCGAGGGTGCGGCCGTCGACGTCGATATCCCTGAGGGCGTCGAGCACGGTCTCCTCGTCCATCGGAAAGAATTCACCGTCTCCCCTGTTCGCGATGCACGGATCGTCGACGCTCTCGATGAGGATGTACTGCGCACCGCCCCCCTCGGGACGGAAGATCAGACGCCCCTCATCGTCGCGCCACGTGAGCTTCTCGAGGATCTCCCCGGGAAGATAGACCCGGACCGAGACGCCGTTGTCGAGCAGATACTGGTGGGGGAAAACCCCCGATTCTGCGGCCGGGGAATGCGCGTCCGATCCCGCCGGGGAAAACGGAAGCAATAGTGCAATTGCAATTAACACATATGGTTTCAATGCACTCATTCCTCCCGTCCCCCGTCCGGACCGGTCGAGGAACATTCAGGCCTCCATCGAGTTACTGCAACGCGCGTTCCCGCAAGCAGCTGCACAATCTCCTCCTGCGATCCCGGAGGAAAGCGGCGCATCGGACAGGGCCTGCCGGGAGCAGCATTAACACTGTAACTATTTTATTAATAATATGATAACAGTTCGCATCGAGCGATCCGGCGACAGGGCTGCCGGGAATCCGGGCATTGCGGGAGACGCGATACA
>JAQVGR010000245.1 GCA_028696635.1 Candidatus Krumholzibacteriia bacterium
ATTACACCTGCATGATAAAGTTATCGTATTTATTTATAATAAGTTGGCAGGTACGTCGAAAAAACGCCCGGTCAGTGCCAGCAGGGCGGCTCGCTGCGGCGGCAGAATGCAGGCAGTCGCCCGGGATTGGGGGCGCGGGCAATTGTCACCACAGGCCGGGGATCAGCCGGAATCTGACGCGCGCGGCGTACTCCCTGTAGCCGGGCAGGGACCTTCGCAGGGCGTCGTCCTCGAGGGCGGCTCTGACGACGAGCAGGACGGCGACCCCGCCGGCCGGGACGAGCGCGGCGGTGGAGCCGAGACAGAGGGCGGCCGAGAGCAGCATCCCTATTATCCCCGCGTATCCGGGGTGTCTGATGATGCGGTACGGACCACCGGTCTGTGTCGTGTGCCCCTGTGCGGCCAGGATGCGGACCGTGCCGATATAGTACCGGTTAGACAGGATCGACCACAGGTGCAACGCTGCCGACCCGCCGTAGACGGCCATGGCCGCGGCTGTGACCGGCAGGGGGGGCTGAGACGACCACTGCAGGCGCCCCGCGTCGAGCGCGGCGACGACCGGCACGGCGAGATTGAGCGGGTAAAAGAACGCCATGATCACGCGATCCCAGCGCGGGCCGCCGCTCCCGCCCCGCATCCGCGACGCGATATCGACGGGGCGGCCGGCGAGGGCGGAGGCGAGACCGCTGACGACGGCGATGTTGAGGGCGGCGAAGGCCCAGCCCTGCCAGTAATCAATCCGCCCGGCCAGTGCGGCCAGCGCGAGCGCGAGGAGGGCGAGCGCTGCGGTCCCTTTTAACAGCAGTCTCCAGTCCATCGCGTCCCGTCCTCAGCTCCTCGACGGCGGGCCGCCTGTCGCGTCGCCGTTTTCCCCGCGAGGCCTCGGCTTGACCAGCCCGAACCTGGTCGCCGCTCTGATGATCCCGCGTCCCATCGCCGAGAGACGCCATGCCTGCGCTGGGTCCGCCCATACTGGATCCTCCCGCCTGGCCCGATAATACTCGCGCGCCTCTGGGATCGAGGAGATCACGCAGAGCGAGGCGACGACTGCCGCGTAGAGCCCGGTCCAGGGATCTCCGGTGCGCCACCACAGCCAGGGGACGAGTATCCACAGACCGGCGATGTACGAGAGATAGACGTCGCGCAGCACGAAGAACCCGAGGATCATTCCGGCGAAGGCGTTGATGAAGACGCCGATCCAGTCGATCGCGAAGACGCCGCCGTAGATCGCGGAGACCCCGCGGCCGCCCCTGAAGCGGTGGTAGAGAGGCCAGATGTGCCCCGCCACACCGGTCGTTGCGGCCATGAGATGATAATGCCCGTCGGGCCAGAGCCGTTTGAGCACGAGTACCGGCACGAAGACCTTCAGAACGTCGAGAACGTACGTGAGGAATCCGAACCTCGGGCCGACGTTCCTCGAGACTGAGGTCGCGCTGACCGTTCTCATCGTGATGTGCCGGTCGGTCCCCTCGATCCCGACGATCGTCTCGCGGGGTACCCGCGCGCCGCGCCCGAACAGGGCCGTCACGGCCCTGGCCGGGGAGAGGCTCCCGAGCAGGTACCCGCCGACGCTCGCCGACGCGGCAATAAGAAAATTCATCGCATCACTCCTGTCTGTGAGCGTTTCCCGTGAGGTAGACCCTGCCACGGAATCCGTCCACGGTCAACTCCTGTCCGTCGCGTATGAGGCTCGTGGCGCGGCGGAGTCCGACGACCGCGGGGATCCCGTACTCGCGGGCGATGATGGCGCTGTGCGAGAGCTGCCCTCCGCTCTCGGCGACGATCCCGCCGATGGCGTGGAAGATGGTGGTCCATCCCGCGTCGGTCGAGGGGACGACGATGATGTCGCCGCGAGTCAGCGTGCTCCCGACAGCCGCCGGATCTCGCACGATCAGCGCGCGACCTTTCGCGACGCCGCCGCTCCCCGGGATCCCCTCGAGGACATTTCCCGAAGCAGCCGCCGGCGGGGCGGGGACGATCCGCCCGCCGATCGTGAAGATCACCTCGTCCGGCTCCATCGTCGCGTCGATGGCCATCCGTTTGTCCCGTTCCTCGAGAATGCTCCGTGCGTCTTCAGGGGGCAGCCCGCCCTCTACAAGGATTTCGAGCTCGTCCCATTCGAGGTGGAAGACGTCGTCCTCGCGGCGAAGGAGCCCGTCACCGGCGAGGCGTCGCCCGAGGGCGAGGTAGGTGCGGCGCATCTGCCATGCGTCTTCAGACATGAAGAAGCTCATCTGCTCGCGGATCCGAAGGTAGGCGCGCGTCGATTCGAGCAGACGCCGGAATATGAGTCGGCCGACCGGACCGAGGCGCGATCGCACGGAAGCGGCCGTTTCGTCGCTCACCGTGCCGGCCGGGGAGCCGGCCGGGCCGCCGGCGGCGATGCGGGCGATGTTTTTCCAGATCACACCGGGCGTTTCGCGCCACGGAGGTATCGTGAAATCGACTCCGTTCGTCCCGAGGAATCCGTACCGGTTCATAAACCTGTCGAACCCCTCGATGATCCTCACCCCTCCGGGGGTGCGGGAGAGGAGGCCACGCACCTCCGGGTCGTCTCCCCGCTCGAGACAGATGCGCAGATCGTCCCCGGGCGCAGGGAGAGCGGAGGCGATGGCGCGCATCACGGTGTCGGGCTCGAGCGACTTGAGCCCGCTCCCGAATCTGACCAGCCCGTTCGGGTCGATTCCTGGAGCCCGGCGGTTCACGTATCGACGCAGCAGCCTGTTGCGAACGGCCATGTTCATCGCGCCGATCCACATGTACCACTGAGTCCGGGCATGCATCCGACGCAGTCCGCGGGCGCGATCGATCAGGGCGCGTGGCTCGAGCGATGCGGGATCTGATCGGCGGAACGGCTCGAGCTCCCGGTCGTGCTGTATGCAGAATTCCTCGACAGCCCTTCGGATCCTCGCATGATGAAGCAAAAATGCGACGATCCGCGGGAGGCGCAGAGCCAGCCGGACGAAAGAGGAGCGGCGCGGCCGCTCGCCTCGGCCGAGCGCCAGGCGCTCGAAGAAATCCTCGGGCATCCCCAGTCGTTCAAGGAGGGCGCCGAAGGCGGTCACGTTCTCGTAGACCCGCGAATGGAAGCGGCCGACGAGCGATTTCCAGTCGAACTCGACGGGGCCGAGGAGCGCGGTGAAGAGCGGTCGGAAGACGTTCTCCGTCATATCGAGCACGTTGGTCGACCACAGCAGGGGCTGCACGATCCCCGGAACCATGTCGGAAACCATCCGGTTGGCATAGACGGCGGCGCCGCCGATCGCCGTTATCGGACGCGACTGCAGGATGACGAAACGCCCGTCTTCGAGCGCCCACTCGATATCCTGCCGCGCGCCGAGGAACGATTCGACGCGCGCGAGTATCTTCCGCAGATCCCCGATGCTCCGCCCGCTCAGAATCGCAGCCGCTCCGTCCGGCATGGACGAACGGACCCCGTCCTCCGAGCCGACAACATACCGCTGCGGGATGACCGTCCCTGCCGCCACGCCGGCGGCGCACCCCGGCGTGGCCTCTATGACGACGCGTCGCCTGCCGGTAGCCGGATCGGCGGTGAAGGCGACTCCCCCCGCGTCGGCGCGGACCATCCGCTGCACGATGACGGCGACGGGAGGGACGGGCTGCGGAGCGCGCCCCGAGTCTCCGATCTCCTCCAGATACGCGAGCGCTCGTTCGGAGAGCACCGACGCCATGCAGCCGCGGATCGACTCGATCACATCCAGCTCGGCTTCCCTGTCGAGGAACGATTCGAGTATCCCGGCGAACGAGCGCTCGGCCCGGTCCTCTCCGACCATCGAGGACCTCACAGCCACGCGACCGCAGAGGCGTCCGAGCGCCTCGCGTATCTGCTCGAGAGCCTGCGCGGGGAAGGGGCTCTCCAGGAGCGACCGCCGCAACCGTTCGGGGTCATCGCAGCGGCGGAGCTCCTCGAACAGCGCCGTGGTGACGACGAACCC
>JAQVGR010000246.1 GCA_028696635.1 Candidatus Krumholzibacteriia bacterium
CCCGCCTCCCGCGACGTCGATGCGGGCGGCCTTGACGACCTTGCGCTCGGCTGTCTCCGCGACAAGATAGAGCGCGTGGATGTCCTCGCGGTACCCGGCGAGATGCCATCTTCCCCCCGCCGGGAGAGGGAGCGGTCTGCCGCCGTCCCCGCGTCCGGTGGCGGGGTCGAAGAGACGCAGGGTGGCCGTGGAGCCGTCGACGGCGACCATACGTCCGAGGGCGCCGTCGCTTATCACCCTGCGGATCGGCGGGGGAGGGGTGGCGTTGAGATTGATCAGCGGCTCGCTCGTCTCGAGCCAGTCGACCGTGGTCAGGGTTCCGGACGCCGGCTGGTAGAACCCGAGACCCGCGCTCTCGCGCCCGGCGAGGAAGATGTTACCCGTCGAGCCGTCGACCGCGATCGATTCGAACTGAACGCCGGTCGGTATCGACAGCGACTCGCTCCGGTCGGGGGAGACTATGAAGAACCGGTTCGCGCCGATCAGGCAGACGACGCCGGTCCCCGGGTCTATGGTCATGGCCTCGGACTTCAAATGCTGGTATGCCCGGCCGCCGAGAGGGATGTTTTTGACCGCGCCGCTAGCGCAGTCGATGACGCTCAGCGAAGAGCTCAGCGTGTTGGCGACGACGAGGCGGCCGCGATCGACGTCCATCCGCACGAGGACCGGGCCGGCGGCGTTGACATCGAGGCCGAGCGGGGCGAGCAGATCGACCGTGTCGACGGCGAACTCCGAGGCTTCCGCGGCGGACGCCGCGGAGAAAAGCAGAACGACGAGGATGAAGAGGCGCATGGGAGATCTCCTTATGTCTGAAGCGACGGCGGCAGTATACCTGCGGAGGCTCTGTCCTGTGAAGCGCAAAGGGAATGCACCGGCCGCGCTGCTGTGCGGGAAGCCGGATGATAACCGTTGAAATGATCGGAGATTGCTGCGATAGTACTCCCGCGGCCGCGCAGACAGGAAGGGATTCTGTCGCGGCGATCCGCGACGAACGGAAACGGAGAGAGATGGGAATCGACAAGCGGCAGGACAGCGGGTACGAGGCATTCATCGAGCGGTATCCGCTCTATGCGGCGACCGGGGAGATCGATCATCTCAGGGCGACCGAGTATCCCCTGCTCGACCGCGACGGGCACGTCTATCTCGACTACACGGGATCGGGCCTCTACGCCGAGCGTCAGGTGAGGGAGCACGAACGGTATCTGAGATCGTGCGTCATGGGAAATCCGCACTCGTTCAATCCGACATCGTGCTTCACGACCGACATGGTCGATGAATGCCGCCGGACGGTACTGCGGTTTTTCAACGCCGATCCGGAGGAATACGTCGTTGTCTTCACGGCGAACGCCACGCACGCCCTGAAACTCGTCGGCGAGTCGTACCCGTTCTCCGGGGGCGACCTGTTCATGCTGACCTTCGACAATCACAACTCGGTGAACGGGATCCGCGAATTCGACAGGGCCCGCGGGGCCGTCACGCGGTATGTTCCGGTGGTCCCCCCGGACATGCGGACCTGCGACCCGGTCCTCCAGGAGCAGTTCGGGGATGTCGGCGGCTCCCGCAACCGGCTCTTCGCCTATCCCGCGCAGTCGAACTTCTCCGGCGTGCACCATCCGCTCGGCTGGATCGAGGATGCCCAGGAGCACGGCTGGGACGTCCTGCTCGACGCCGCCGCCTTCGTGCCGACCAATCGCCTCGATCTCGGCAGGTGGCGGCCGGATTACGTGGCCGTCTCGTTCTACAAGATGTTCGGGCACCCGACGGGGATCGGCGCGCTCATCGCGCGACGACGCGCCCTCGAGAAGCTTCACAGGCCCTGGTTCGCCGGCGGCACGATAACCGTGGCGTCGGTGCAGGCCGACACGTACTTCCTCGCGCCGGGCGCCGAGGGATTCGAGGACGGCACCGTCAATTTCACCTGCCTGCCAGGCGTGAAGATCGGGATCGAATTCCTCGAGTCGGTGGGGATCGATTGTGTCCATGACCGGGTCATGAGCCTCGCCGGCTGGATGATAGACAATCTTCTCGAGATGCGCCACGGCAGCGGCAGGCCGATGATCCGCCTGTACGGTCCGACCGGCCTTGAGATGAGGGGGGCCGCGGTGACGATCAACATCTACGACGCCCGGGGAGAGGCGATCGATCACCGCGTCGTCGAGCAGCGGGCGATGAAGCGGATGATCTCGCTCAGGACGGGATGCTTCTGCAACCCGGGTGCGGGGGAGCTCGCCCTCGGACTGAGCAGGGACGAGATGATCCGTTGCCTGCACCATCCCGCCTCGCGCATGTCTCTCGAGGAGTTCTGGCAGTGCATCGACGGCAAGAGCACGGGGGCAGTGCGGCTTTCACTGGGGATCGCGTCGAACTTCGAGGATGTGAGGCGGCTGCTCTCGTTTATCGAGGAATTCAGGGAAGCGTAGATACCGGCGAAACCCCTTGACCGCGCCGCCCGACTTATAATAATATGCAAATATTGCTATATACCATTTCCTTACAGGGAGGAACGGCATGACCGAGGACGAGCTGAAGGCCCTTGCGGCCGACAAGGTGGTCGACGCCAGAGGCATGGCCTGCCCGGGCCCGCTGCTCGAGGCGAAGAAGGCGATTACCGAGATCCCCTCCGGTGGCATTCTCGAGGTACTCTCGTCGGACGAGGGGACGAACAACGACATTCCGATGTGGACGAGAAAGATGAAATACGAGCATCTCGGGACAGTCGAAGAAGCGGGATACTGGCGGCTGTTCGTCAGGAAGACCGTCTGAGGACGCCGGAAGATGAAGAAACAGCTCCCCGACATGGACAACTGCGCAAGGGTCGCGTCGGTGCTCAAGGCGATGGCCAATCCGCACCGGCTGTTCATCCTGTGCCGGCTCTACGAGAATGAAGCGACGGTCAGCGAGCTCGAGACGCTCGTCGGCGCTTCACAGCCGATGATCTCGCAGCATCTCACCCGCATGCGGCTCGAGGGACTCGTCGATTCGCGCAGGGAGGGCAACTACGTCTACTACAGTATCGTCGATCCCCACGTGAAAGTGCTCATCGAAGCGCTCGAGAAACTCTACGGCCTGCGTGCGAAATGACGACCGCCGGGAGCGGCCGGCCGGCGGAGAGGCCATGGCTGATACGGAACCGAAGATACTCGTCTTCTCAACGGAAAACGTCTCCGATCCCGGAATAGATCTGGCAGGGCGGAACAAGACGCATTACTCGCCGTCGGTCTATGTCATCGCGCTTCCCTGCTCCAGCGGCATCAGACCCGCCTGGATACTCCATGCGATCCGGCGGGGATTCGACGGGGTCTTCATTGCCGCCGACGGCAGCGACTGCGCCCTCATCCCCGACTGCACGGCGCGCACCGCCAGGATCGTCTCAGAAGCGCAGGACCTGCTCACGCGCAACGGCTTCGATCCGGCTCGGGTCAAGATGGCGGCCCTCTGCTCCGTCTGCGCGGAACCGTTCGAAAAGCACATGAAACAGTTCGGCGCCGCCCTGAAAAAGATCGGGCCGGCCGCCCGGGAGGAGTGATGGACTACGACGCCCTCGTCATCGGCGGAGGCATCGCCGGGATGGAATCGGCGATCCTGCTCGGAGACATGGGATACCGCGTCCTCCTGGTGGAGAAGGAGCCGAGCATCGGCGGCAAGATGATCCTGCTGAGCAAGGTATTCCCTACGCTCGACTGCGCCAGCTGCATCTCGACGCCGAGGATGGCAGGCGTGGCCAACCATCCGAACATCGAGCTGAACGTCTACTCCGAGGCGTCCCGTCTCGTGCGGCTCGAGTCGGGTCGGTTCCGCGCGGTCGTCCGTCGGAAACCGACGTATATCGATCCGGTCAGATGCACCGGCTGCCAGGATTGCGAACGAGCCTGCACCTCGACAGTTCCCGATCAGTACAACTTCGAGCTCGTCTCGCGCCGCGCGGCGCACATCGCGCATCCCCAG
>JAQVGR010000247.1 GCA_028696635.1 Candidatus Krumholzibacteriia bacterium
CTCGCCGCCGTCGTCCTCACGGCGGCCGGTTCGGCCGGCGCCGGGCCGAGGAAGGACCGTGTCAGGCACGAGCCGTACAAGCGCGACCCCGTGCTGGGGCGGATCATCGACGAGGCGGACAGCCTCGCGGCGATCGCCGACAGCATAACCGGCGAGATACGGAAACGCACCGAGGCCGAGAAGAAGGCGAAGCGCGACGCACGGAAGGTGATACGATTCGACGTATCGGGGATCAGGCGTCCAGGGTCGCCCGCGGAGTTCGACGCGCCGTTCCATTTCCCGCCGGTCGCGCAGCACCTGAGCGGAATGTGCTGGTGCTTCAGCACCACGTCGTTCATCGAGTCCGAGGCGAAACGCCTTCACGGGATCGAGGTCAAGCTCAGCGAGCTCCATACGGTCTACTGGGAATACGTCGAGAAGGCCCGCGGATACGCGGCCGGAAGGGGCGGCCAGCCGATCGCCGAGGGGGGCGAGGCGGACGGCGCCCTGATCGTGATGGAGCGGTACGGCGCCGTGCCGGCGCAGGTCTACACGGGGCTGAAGGGCCGCGCGGAGCATGATCACGCCGCCCTGATCGAGGAGCTGCGGACCTTCCTCGAGATGTGCGGCGACCACGGTTACTGGGAGGAGGAACCGATCGTCGAGCACGTGCGCGTCATACTCGACCGGCATCTCGGCCGGCCGCCCGAGCGGTTCGAGCACGGGGGTCGGACGATGACGCCGAGGGAGTTCTACGACGAGGTGCTCCGGATAGAGCGGGCGGACTACGTGCAGCTGATGTCGACGCTCTCCGTGCCGTTCCACACGATGGACCGCTTCGACGCGCCGGACAACTGGCGCCGGACCCGTACGTGGTACAACCTGCCGCTCGACGACTTCGTGCGCTACCTGAGAGAAGGGGCCGGCCGGGGGTACACGGCATGCATCGGCGGGGACGTCTCCGAGCCGGGGTACTACGGCGAGGAGGATATCGCCGTCGTGCCGACATTCGATATCCCCGGCGACTACATCGACCAGGACGCACGCGAGCTGCGCATGTTCAACCGAACGACCGAGGACGACCACGCCCTGCACCTGCTCGCCGCGAGGCGGATCGGCGGGCGCGACTGGTTCCTGATAAAGGATTCCTCCCGCGCCTCGCGCCGCGGAGCGCACGAGGGGTATCTCTTCTTCCGCGACGATTACGTCAGGCTCAAGATGCTCTTCTGCGTCGTCCACCGGGACGTCGTGGCGGACATCATGCACCGCATCGAGGAGGCGAGGGAGGAGCCCGAGCGGCGGGGATCGATCTGACCGGGCGCCGGACGGGCCGGCCGGCGGCGCATCGTTGACCCGGCGCGGCCGTCGTCTTATATTCATGACGCGGCCCCCGGCGCCGCGATGGAGCGCGCGGGGGGAGCGGTGCGGCCGATCCGGAGCGTCGTGTTCGGCCGTGGCCCCGCGGAGAGGAGGCAGGTGGGACGGAAACGGTCGATCTCGTGCGCAACGGCCTGCGCCGCCAGCCTGCTGTGGCTCTCGGCGGGATGCTCGAACGACGTGTTCACCGGCGAGCGGCGTTCGAACGCCGCCCCGGAGATCTGGCTCTCGAGCGGTCCCGTCGAGGGGGACACCACCGGATACCAGGTTCACTTCTACTGGGGCGGCTGGGACCCGGACGGGGAGATCTCGTTCTTCGAGTTCGCGATAGTCGACGGAGATCCGTTCGGGTTCGATCCGGTCGATACCACCGGGATCGACGCCTGGACCAGAACGTCGGCGTACGACAGCGTCTTCAGGGTCTCGGCGAGCGAGAATCCCCGGCCGTACGAGCCCAACGAGCTCTACACGAGGTACGATCAGACGCATACCCTGTTCATGCGGGGAGTGGACGAGGAGGGGGTGCGCTCGGACGTCGCCACGCGTTCGTTCACCGCCTGGACCCTCGCCCCGTTCGCGCAGATCACGCATCCCGAGGGATCCAACCGCAGCTACAGCAACGTCATCACCTTCCGCTGGGAGGGGCGAGACCCGATCGACAGCCCGACGAATTTCCAGCTCCCCGATTCGATCAGGCATCTCTGCATCAAGATTCTCACGCCGGAAGGGATCTACAATCCGAACTTCCCGATCATCGACGACCTCAACGCCAACCCCTGGCGTTACGAGCAGCACTGGAGCCCCTGGATCCACTACCTTGCGCCCGGCGATTCGGGCCGCATGACGATCGTCGGCGACGACGAGATCATCGAGCTCAACTTCAGCTACATATTCGCTCTCCAGGCGATGGACGAAGCCGGCGCCGTCACCGCGATCTTCCGCGGGGACCAGAACGTGCGCAGGTTCGGAGTCTCCGAGAAGGCCGGCCCGCTGCTGACGATCACAGAGCCGTTCCTCGGGGGATTCCAGTTCCTCGGCCGGTTCCTCAACGCGGCCCGGGTCGAGCTGCCTCCCGGCGTCCCCCTGAACTTCTGCTGGTCGGCCGACGCGAGCTCGTACGGCGGCGAGATCCGCAGCTACCGGTACGGATGGGATATCCAGCAGCTCGACGATCCGGCGCAGTGGGACGTCTCCGCGAGCCCGTTCCACCGTTGCGCCCCCGGCCGGACGTGGTACAGCGGCATCCATACCTTCTACATCGAGGCGGTGGACAACGGCGGCCGGATCACGCTGGGACGCATACAGATCGAGATCATACCGTTCTCGATGGAGCGGACCCTCCTGTGGGTCGACGACTGGTCCCTCGGAGCGCCTCTGGCCAACAAGATGCTGCCCGGCGAGACGCAGCACGACGAGTTCTGGACGGGTATCTGCTCCCGGGCAGGGGGGTTTTTCGCCGACCGGGACGTCTACGACTGCGCGGCGAACAACAACCGCTTCCCCGACATGCGCACCGTCGGGAAGTACCGTAACATCATATGGACCTACGGGAACTCGCAGAACGGGGTGCTCCGTCAGGTGATCCGGTTCACCCCCGAGACGAGCATCGGGACCGGTACGCAGCTGGTGGTCAACTACCTGTCGCTCTTTCTCGCCAAGGGAGGGCATCTCTGGACATCGGGCCGGTCCGACCAGGCGGCCGGCGGCCTGTCGGTCATTTTCCCCGTTCCTCCCGAGTTCCCCGCGAGCTTCAAGTTCGACATGACCAGGAACGAGGAGGATACGAGCGGGGTCAACTGCATGGGGCACCGCGATTACTGCATCACGCTGCTCGACAAGATTATCGGCACCTTCAGGACGGGGGCCGAGATGCCCCCGCGCTCGCTCAACATGGACGGGATGCGCTATGCGTACAGCGACGTCGACGATGCCGTGACCTCCTCGTACCCGGGGCTGCCCTCCCGGCTTCCCCTGTGGTCGGAGGTCGTCGCGCCGGGGATGTATTTCAATCCGCAGACCAGCAGCGGATTCATATACGTCGAGATATACAATCCGGCCTACTGGATGACGACCAGCCGCGTCGATCCGCAGGGCTGTTTCCATCCGATGTACCGGATGCGCGCGAGAAGCACGCGGTCTCCGATCGACCGGCAGACCGTCGCGGTCTGGGTCGACAGATACTCCCACATCGTCGCGGAGAACGTTCCCGGCGCGGTCGCGGCGCGGAGCGTCCACTTCGGCCTGCCGCTGTGGTTCTTCGAACGCTCGACGGTCGACAGCATCGCGACGGTTATCTTCGACGAGTGGCAGATCCTGGGGGAATAGCGGAAAACGACGGCGCGCGGCCCGGTCCGCGGGCGCCGCGGGAGGGGAGCCGCTGATCCGTCATGAGACCGATTGGCCTGCCGCAGCGGAGTCTCGCCGCAGCCGTGTTCCTGCTGCTCCCCGGGATTTCGATCCCGGCCGCTTCCCGGGGCCTGCGGGCGCCCGCGCTCTCTTCGATCACGGTCACCGTCCTCGACGACGAGGAGGGCGACACCCTCCAGGCGAGGTGCTCGGTCGTCGATGCGATCGGCACCAG
>JAQVGR010000248.1 GCA_028696635.1 Candidatus Krumholzibacteriia bacterium
CCGAAGGGCCGCGCATCCCTCTCGCAGACGATCTTCGCGCCTCCGGCGTCCATCGAGGGCCAGGTCACGTCGTGGTCCCCGTACGAGGTCACCTGCCTGACCGCTTTCGTGCCCGGATCGAGGTGGTATATGTTGCGCACGCCGCCGTTCCGGTCGGAGACGAAGTAGATCCCCTTCGGGGTCCACATCGGCCACGAGTCGTTCCCCTCGTAATCGGTGAGCTTCTCGTAGCTCCCTCCGGCGAGATCGTATATCCACACGTCCTGGTTCTGGCTTCCCTTGTACCGTTTCCACCACCAGAACCTTCCCGGGTGGCGGTTGAAGGCGAGCCGGGCGCCGTCCGGCGAGAACGAGGCGAAGCTCCCCTTGCCGATCCCCATGTCGACCGGCATCCCCCCGCCGGCCGGCACGGTGAAGAACTGCTCGAAGAAGGTCACGAACGATTCGCGCCTGCTGCGAAAGACGATATTCGCGCCGTCGACCGTCCACTCGACCGGTTCGGCGCTGTCCATGTGCCACGTCAGCTGGAGGGGATCGCCGCCGTCGGCGGGGATCACGAACAGCGCGTCGCGCCGCTCGTTGTAGTCGCCGGTGAAGGCGATCCGTGTTCCGTCCGGCGAGAACTTCGGGAAGTCCTCGACGCCGGGATGAACGGTCAGACGGCGGGCCAGCCCGCCCGTCTCGGGGACCGACCACAGGTCGTTCTGGTAGCTGAAGACGATCGTCCCGTTCTGGATGTCGGGACGCCGCATCAGCCGCAGCGGCTCTTCGGCGGCGCCGCCGGCCGCCGGCAGCGCCGACAGCAGAACGGCCGCGGCGATCGACGCGGCTATAAGGTTCCGTGCTCTCATTCCTCGGGTTCCTCCTTGCCTGGCACCCCGGGTTTCCGCATGGTCGCGGCTGTTTAACATATTCTTCGCGCCGTAAATCATGTTTCGGGTCGATATGGGACGGATGCGCCGAATTGGACCTGCCGGCCGGATGTGATGCCGCCCGTCTCCCCCTGACACCTGTCTCCCGCGGAGGGGGCGGCCGGAGCCGCCCCCTCCCGGAGTCTTCCGAAATACGCTAGCGGAGCAGGATCATCTTCCTGGTCTGCTCCTGGTCGGCCGTCCTGAGCTTGTAGAAGTAGACGCCCGAGGCCAGGCCGCTCGCGTTGAAGCCGATCGTGTGGCTTCCCGACTGCATCTCCCTGTCCAGAACCTTGGCCACGAGCCGCCCGGAGACGTCGTACACGTTCAGCGACACGCGCCCCTCGCGGGCGATGCTGAAGCTGATCGTCGTCGACGGGTTGAACGGGTTCGGGTAGTTCTGGTTGAGGGCGAACGGCAGGGCGATCGGCGGATCGGCGTCGGTCGCCGCCGCGTCGTTGCGGCGGAGCAGGTCGAAGTAGTCGGCGCCCAGCCACAGCTCGCCGGTCGCTCCCTGGAAGTACACGGCGTTCGCGTCCCGCGTGCCGAGCTCGAGGCCGGCGGTGAGGCTCACCCAGCTGACGCCGCCGTCGTCGGTCCGGTAGCAGGTGCCGTCGTCGCCGGCGATCCAGCCGAGCATCGGGTTGTCGAAGTAGACGTCCATCAGCACGACCGCGGTGAACGCGGTCTGCTGCAGCCACGTGACGCCGCCGTCGGTCGTCTTGGCCACGATCCCCGCGTCGCCGACAGCCCAGCCGGTGGTCGCGTCGACCATCCAGACCTCTTCGATGTCGGCCGTCGTGGAGACGATGTCCTCGGTCGCGGCCGTCCAGTTGGCGCCGCCGTCGGTCGTGTAGTACAGGGCGATGTTGTCGCCGCCTATCACGCCGACGAGCGGGTTGTCCGGGGCGAACGAGACGCTGTTGAACTGCTCGCTCTTGACGTTGTACCAGATCTCCGTCCAGTTGGCGCCGCCGTCGCTGGTCACCCAGATCGCGTCGTCGCCGGCGACCTCGCCGACGAGCATCCCGTTGTCCACGTCGAACCACTGCATGCTGTACCAGTAGCTCGTCACGCCGAAGGTGTGCAGCAGCTCGATCCAGGTCTCGCCGTTGTCGGTCGACTTGTAGGCGGAGCCGTAGGCGCCGCAGGCGTAGATCACGGTGCCGAGCGAATCGGCCGTCGGGACGACCCAGACGTCGTGCATGCGCCCGGCGAAGTTGTTCACCAGGATGTTCTTCCAGGTGAGGTCCCAGCCGCCCAGGCCGTCGGGGAGGATATCGCAGTACGCGCCGAGGTCTCCGACGGCGACGACCATCGGACCCCACGAGCGGATCTTCTGGAAGCCGTTGAACCCGTAGGTCGGGTCGAAGAGGACGTCCCAGGTCGTCGCACGGTCGTCCGAGAGGGCGAAGAACCCGCCCGCGCCGATCGTGAAGGCCCGGTCGGTGCCGGGAACCACGGCGACGTCATTGAGACCCTCGCCGGTCACCGGCGGGGTGCTCGTCCAGGTGACGCCGTTGTCGGTGCTGTGCAAGACGAAGCCTGCCGAACCGCTGCTCCCCCCGGCGAGAACGATCTCGCCGTCGGCGAATCTGGACAGGCCGTACCCGTACCCGTACGTTTCCCAGTGATAATCGGTGTTGGCGATATTCCAGGTCTGGCCGCCGTCGGTCGTCCTGACGATGATCGTCGGCTGCGGGCCGACCATCGAGCCCCAGCCGGTCGCGACGGCGTTGCTCGCGTCGATCATCAGGATCTCCTCGATGTCGGTGCGCGAGTACGACCAGGGGCCGAGGTTCATCGCGCCCTGGGTCCAGGTCACTCCGCCGTCCGTCGTGTACCAGCATCCGGACGCGTCGACGGCCGCCACACCGACGAGGGCCGAGGCGAAGCTGATCGCCTCGACCTCGTCGCCGAACGCCTGGGCGAGCGTCCAGGTCGCGCCGTTGTCGATCGTCAGCCAGATCGCGTCGTTGTCGCCGCCGAGCCATCCGCTGGTCCCGAAGAACGTGACCGCGTTGAGGTCGGCAGTGGTGACGATCTTGCTCTGGGGATGCTCGATCCAGTTCGTGCCGCCGTCCGTCGTGTAACAGATCGCTCCGTTATCGCCGACGGCCCATCCTTCGTTCTCCGTCTTGAAGAAAACGTCGAAGAACGAGTCGATGACCGGCGTGGTCTGTTCGACCCACGTGTTTCCGCCATCGGTCGTCTTCCAGATCAGTCCGCCGGAGCCGACGGCGTAGCCGACCGTGCCCGACGGGAACATGATGTCGTCGAAATCTGCGCTGAGTTCCTGCTGGTACTCGAAGTTCCACTGGGCGCTGGCGGGCCCGGCGGCGAGCAGGAGCGTCAGGGCGATACAACAGCTGATCATTGTTCTCATCAGACGCCACCTCCTTGCTGCTGTATCTCTACTCTCAGGTTACAGGGGAATTTATTGCGCGTTACCCGGACTCACCTCCTCCTCTGCGACGTTCGGAACACCTTTCAGTAACAATGCCGAATGCCATTGTGCGTAAATAAATTATACCACGCCTGTCAACCCCCGTTGACCCAGGGGATCGAGGGGACCTCGATGATCCGCGTGAACCAGACCATCGCGGCCAGATCCTGCCTCTCTTCGTCGATCTTCTCGTGGACCCCCCGCTCCCAGGCGAGGTGCATGTCGACCTCCCACCCCCCGAGGTAATACCCGATCCCCCCGGAGACGCGCCAGGTGTCCATGTTGTACGGGAGCTTCAGCCACCGGTCGACGGGGAAGTCGACATACTCGAACCCCGCCCGGAACGAATAGACGTTGAGGATCCTCTTTTCGACGGCGAGCCGTCCGATATTCGATGTCGCGTCGACGCTGCGGAAGAGGTTCGCCCCGAAATCGCTCACCTCGACGTCGTATTTCTCCAGGACGTACTCGCCGACGAAGGTCACGTCCCCCGGCAGGCGCCAGGCGGCCCCGACGCCGCCCGTGTACATCATGAAGGGGTTGTCGTAGAGAAGGACTTCGGGATAGTCGGGGC
>JAQVGR010000249.1 GCA_028696635.1 Candidatus Krumholzibacteriia bacterium
AGCTGCAGCCGATCGGCGATCCGATATTCCGCGACGTGAAGGCAGGGGGAGACGAGCCCCTTCGCTTCACCGTGGATATCGAGGTCGAGCCGGTTATAGAGCTTTCATCGTACCGGGGGATCGATGTCGGGCGCCGCGAGCCGACGGTGGAGGACGAGGAGGTCGAGCGGGTTCTGGAGAGCATCCGCGAGAGGGAGGCGTCGTACGAGCCGGTCGAGCGCGGGGCTGGGGTAGAGGACGTCGTGGTCCTCGACTACGCGCCTCTCGGCGAAGACGGCGCTCCCGACGAACAGCGGCGGGTCGCCGGATATCCGGTGCAGCTCGGCGCAGGGCAGCTCTTTCCGGCGTTCGAGGAGGCCATCGCGGGCCTCGCGGCGGGGCAGACGGGACGCGCGGCGATCGACTATCCGGGCGATTATCAGCCGGAGCATCTCGCAGGAAAGCGGATCGAGTACCTGTTCACCGTCAAGGAGGTCCGAGAGAAGCGGATTCCCGCGCTCGACGATGCGCTGGCCTCGAAGGTGGACGAGAAATTCACGACGCTCGACGAGCTGCGCGGGGACATCCGCGAACGGCTCCGGGAGGAGAAAGAGCGCGAGGAGCGCAGGCGCCGCGAGGAAGAGGCCGTGGACAGGATTCTCGACGCCAATCCCTTCGACATCCCCGGCACGATGATCGAACGGTACCGGGCCGAGCTGCACAGGGAGGACGAGCGCCGGCGCGAGGCGGCCGGTGTCGAACCCGAGCAGGACGAGCAGAGAAGGAAGGAGATCGACGAACTGTTCGAGCGGATCGCCCGGCGCAACATAAAGCGTTTCTTTCTCATAGACCGTATAGCGGATCTCGAGAAGATAGCGGTCGCGGAGAGCGAACTGAAGGAAGAGATAGACCGGATCGCCGCCGGCAGCGGCAGGCCGCGAGAGGAGGCCGAGGCGTTCTTCGCCCCGGGAAGCGATCATCGAAGGAACCTGCGCGGGCGGATCAGGGAGCGCAAGGTGATGGAGATACTACTCGGCGAAGGAGAGAAGAGCAATGGTTGACAAGGTGATCAGGAACATACCGATCCCCTACGTCATCGAGACGAAGGGACGCGAGGAGCGCGCGTACGATATCTACTCGCGGCTGCTGAAGGACCGTATCGTGTTTATCGGCTCGGGTATCGACGATCAGGTCGCCAATTCCGTCATAGCCCAGATGCTGTTCCTCGAAGCCGACGATCCGACCAGGGACATATTCGTCTATATCAACAGCCCGGGAGGCATGGTCTCGGCGGGGCTGGCAATATACGACACGATGCAGTATATTTCATGCAGCGTGGCTACGATCTGCATGGGCCAGGCCGCCAGCATGGCAGCGGTCCTGCTCGCCGCCGGCACGAAGGGCAAGCGCTCGGCGCTGCCGCACGCCAGGGTGATGATTCATCAGCCCTCCGGCGGGTCCGAGGGACAGGCCAGCACGATCGAGATATATACGCGCGAGATACTGAGGATAAAGGACAAGCTCAACGAGCTGCTCGCCCGGCACACGGGCCAGAATCTCAAGAAGGTCGCCAAGGATACGGACCGCGACTACTTCATGTCCGCGACGGAGGCGCTCGAGTACGGAGTGATCGATAACGTCCTCGAGTCGAAGCGCGATCTGCCGAAGTGACCGGTCGGCCGCTCCGGTCCGGCCGGACGGCGAAAAATCGGCTCCGCGGTGTAAACAATAAACGGGAGTGTCTGTCGCCGGCGGCGCGGCACGGAAGGATCGATGAGGCGATGAAGAAAAAATCGCAGTCCCCCAGGGCGATCAAGTGCTCGTTCTGCGGCCGGGGGCAGGACGAGGTTGCGAAGCTCGTTTCGGGGCCGTCGGTTTACATCTGCAACGAGTGCATCAGGCTGTGCAACGACATCCTCGAGGAGGAAATGACGGGCACGGTCCTGTTCGACGACGAGCATTTCCCCAAGCCCAAGGAGATCCGCGAGAACCTCGACAACTACGTGATCGGCCAGGATCTGGCCAAGATCACCCTGTCGGTCGCCGTCTACAACCACTACAAGCGGATCCGGCATGACCGCGGCACCGACGAGATCGAGATCGACAAGAGCAACATCCTGCTGCTCGGACCGACCGGCGTCGGCAAGACCCTGCTCGCCCAGACGCTGGCGCGGTTTCTCAAGGTGCCGTTCGCGATAGCGGACGCCACGAGCCTGACCGAGGCGGGATACGTGGGCGAGGATGTGGAGAACATCCTCGTGCGGCTCCTGCAGAACGCCGACTACAACCTCTCGTGGGCCCAGCGCGGGATCATCTATATCGACGAGATCGACAAGATCGCGCGCAAAAGCGAGAATCCCTCGATCACGCGGGACGTCTCCGGCGAGGGGGTGCAGCAGGCCCTGCTGAAGATCCTCGAGGGGACCATCGCGAACGTGCCCCCCCAGGGAGGACGGAAGCATCCGCAGCAGAAGTTTCTCGAGGTCGATACGAGGAATATACTGTTCATCTGCGGCGGGGCGTTCCAGGGGCTCGAGGAGATCATCGAGCGCCGCATCGGCCGGAAGGTGGTCGGTTTCGGCGCGCAGCGCGGTCCCGACTACCGCAAGGAGATGAGCGAGATCCTCAAACGCGTGCAGCCCGAGGACCTGATAAAGTTCGGTCTGATACCCGAGCTCGTCGGCCGGCTCCCGATCGTGGCGCCCCTGCACGACCTCGACGAGCACGCGTTGATCGACATCCTCCTCAAGCCGAAGAGCGCCCTGATCAAGCAGTACAAGAAGCTCTTCGACCTGGAGGACATCGAGCTCGAGTTCACTCCCGGCGCGCTGCAGGCCGTCGCGCGAATGGCCATGGAGCGGAAGACCGGCGCCCGAGGCCTCCGCGCGATACTCGAAGATACGATGCTCCACATCATGTACGACGCCCCGTCGCGGCCGAACGTCAAGAAGATCCTCATCACCGAAGAAACGATCCTCAACCGGGACGAGCCCGAGGTGTTCCTCGAGCGCGAGCGCCAGAAGCGGGCATAGCGCTCGAACGGCCCCGCGGCCGGACGCCCCTGGAAGCTCCCTTCGCGAGAACGGCGGCCATGGAAGAGAATATGGACGGAAGAATGCAGAATTCCGAGACGATCATACCGCTCGTGCCCCTTCGGGACGTGGTGATATTCCCCACGACCACCACGGCGATACTCGTGGGCCGGCAGCCATCGATCAACGCCGTCGAGCGGGCGATCGAATCGGACAAGATACTCCTCGTCGCGGCGCAGCGTGACCCTTCGGAGAACGAGCCGGATTCCGAGGACCTCTACACGGTCGGCACCCTCGTGCGCATCGGCATCTTTCTCAGGCTGCCCGACGGCACGCTCAAGATCATGCTCGAGGGAATCAGCCGGGTGAGGATCGAGGAGTTCGTCGATATGGATACGTACACCGGGGCGCGGGTCCGGCCCGTCGAGACGACGGGGAAGATGTCCCGGGAGATAGAGGCCCTCACGCGCAAGGTCGAGGCGCAGTTCGAGGAATACGTGAGGATGCATCCCCGTATCCCGAACGAAGTGATGCTCTCCTTGCAGGCGCTCGACGACCGCTCGCACCTGGCCGACACGGTGGCGGCGCACCTCCAGATACGAAACGACGCCAAGCAGCGGCTGCTCGAGGCGTTCGAACTCGAGGCGCGTCTGCTCGAGCTGAGCAGGATACTCCACGAGGAAGTGGAGATGCTCCGTCTCGAAAAGGATATCGAGGACAAGGTCACCAGTCAGGTCACGAAGAACCAGAAGGAGCTCTTCCTCCAGGAAAAGATGAAGGCGATCCGCAGCGAGCTCGGCCATGGCGACGATGCGGACATGTTCGAGGACCTCGAGCGGCGCATCCAGATCGGAAGAGCACA
>JAQVGR010000250.1 GCA_028696635.1 Candidatus Krumholzibacteriia bacterium
ATCAAGCCGTTCACGATGTACGCGATCGCCCTCCTCTTCCTCGGCGTGCTGTTCAGGGGGCTGATCGGCGCCGAGGCGGTCGATCACGTCAAGATGCCGTTCGGCCTCGACCTGCCGGTCGGCGCCGCTTACGGGGCGGGGACGGTGATACTCAAGGGCGGGATCAAGATGCTCGAGGTCCCGCTCTGGCGTAGCTACCTCGCCGGGTGCATCCTCCTCGGCGTCGCCCCCTGCACGGCGATGGTCCTCGTCTGGGGGTACCTGGCGAAGGGGAACGACGGCCACACGCTGGTGATGGTCGCGATCAACTCGCTCACGATGCTCGTCCTCTACGGCGTGCTGGGAGGGTTCCTGCTCGGCGTCGGGCGGCTCCCCGTCCCCTGGCAGGCGCTCGTGCTCTCGATCGGGATCTACGTGGCGCTCCCGCTGGTCGCCGGGTACCTCTCGCGAAGGTGGATCGTCGCGGCGAAGGGGGAGACGTGGTTCAACGAGCGGTTCCTGCACCTGCTCACCCCGGTGACGATCTCGGCGCTGCTGGTCACTCTCGTGATCCTCTTCTCGCTCAAGGGGGAGGTGATCCTCTCCAACCCGCTCACGATCCTCTGGATCGCCGTGCCGCTGTTCATACAGACGATGGTGATCTTCGGACTCGGGTTCGGGCTCGCGCGCCTCTTGCGCCTCTCGTACGAGGACGCCGCGCCCTCTGCGATGATCGGCGCTTCGAACCACTTCGAGGTGGCGATCGCCACCTCGACGATGCTCTTCGGCCTCTCCTCGGGGGCTGCGCTCGCCACGGTGGTCGGCGTGCTGATCGAGGTCCCCGTGATGCTGATGCTGGTGCGGATCTGCCTGCGGAGCCGGCATCTGTTCAGGTCGCCGGCCGCGGCATTGTAATCCCCTCCCGCCCGTAGTATACTCCGCGAACCCGCCCGGCCCCTCGGCCGGGCGGGGCTGAATCCGTCTTTTACATACACGAGACGATCTCTCAACCGCACAGACACAGGAGGTCCCCGTGCTCGTCTTCATCAGGAACCTTCGCTTCAGACTCTCCGTCCTGCCGGCGGCGGCGCTGCTGCTCGGCGCGTTCGCCCTCCCGGCGATCGCCCAGCAACTCCCTCCCGGCGACACCCCGCCCCCCGACGTCTTCTCGCGCGTCGAGGACGCGGGGACGGCCGCCGACCACGGCGGCGCCGCGTACGTCGTCGTCTACGACCACGCGAAGAACCACATGAAACCCTCCGGGGTCACCTACGTCGACAGCTACATCATCTACAAGGTCCTCACCCCCGAGGGGTGCCGCGACCGCTCGGTGCTGCGCTGGGGGTACGACCCGCAGAGCAGCTACGTCGAGGTCCGCGAGGTCAACGTGATACGCGGCGGCGAGAAGATCCCCGTCGACGTCTCCCTGGTGCACGACCTCCCCGCCCCGCAGGCGGCGATCTACTGGAGCGACCGGGTCAAGACACTGCAGCTCCCCCGCCTTCAGGCCGGCGACGGGATCGAGGTGACCGTCTTCCGCAAGGGGTTCACATACGCCCTGCTCGGCGAAGAGCAGGAGCCGGGCGACGATCGGTACATCCCCCCGATGCCGGGCGAGTACTTCGACATCGTCCTCTTCGGCGGTGACGCGCCGGTCGTCGAGAAGCGGTACGTGCTGAGCCTGCCGGCCGACAAGCGGCTGCACTCGGAGGTTTACAACGGCCCGCTCTACTCGAGCACCACCTATACCGGGGACCGCACCGAGTACGCCTGGTGGGGGAAGGACCTTCCGCCTGCCGTACGCGAGACGGCGCAGCCCGACCGGAGCGATTTCGTCGCGAAGGTCGTGATGGCGACCGCCGAGAGCTGGGAGGCGAAGAGCCGCTGGTTCTTCGACGTGAACAAGGGCCAGTTCGAGGTGACCCCCGGGATACAGGCGAAGGTCGACGAGATCCTCGCCGACGCGGGGCTGACCGGGGCCTCCGAGGAGGCGCGCGCCAAGGCGCTGCTCCACTGGGTCGCGCAGAACATCCGCTACAGCGGGCAGACGATGGGCGAGGGGGAGGGGTTCACCCTGCACCCGGGCTCGATGATCTTCGAGCAGCGCAGCGGTGTCTGCAAGGACATCGCGGGTATGCTGATCACGATGATGCGCGCCGCGGGAATGGACTCGTACGGGGCGATGACGATGGCCGGCAGCCGGATCGACCTCGTCCCCGCCGACCAGTTCAACCACTGTGTCTGCGCCCTGCGCACGGCCGACGGGAGCTTCGAGATGTACGACCCGACCTGGGTCCCCTACAACAACTCCATCTGGTCTCTGCTCGAGGCGGAGCAGCACTACCTAGTCGGCACCCCCGAGGGGGAGTTCCTCTCGCGCATCCCGTACAGCCCCCCCGGGGAGTCGCCGCTGCGGATCGAGCACACGGCCTCGCTCGCCGAGGACGGCACCCTCACGGGGACGATGAAGCTCTCCGGCTCGGGGGCGCTCGACGGGAGGCTGCGCCGGATGGTCGCCGGGGCGCGGCGGCAGGAGCTCGGCCATTTCTTCGCCCGCCTGCTCTCCCCCGCCGGTGACGAGGTGGAGAACATCGAGTGGAAGTTCCGCGACCCGGCCGACTTCGGCGGGGACATGTGGGTCGCGCTTTCGTACCGGATCCGCCGCTTCGCCGCGCCGGTCGGCGGGGCGCTCGAGCTGCGCAGCCCGATGATGCAGATCGTCCTCCACGACGGGAACCTCTTCCGCGCGGGGACGATGCGATACGGACCGGAGCGCGCGACCGATCTCTTCCTCTACTACACGCAGATGATCGAGGGGACCGAGACGATCAGATTGCCGAAGGGATACGCGGCGGCCGACCCGCCGCAGTCGGACGAGGTCGACGAGACATACGCGTACTTCAAGGGTACGAGCCGCATGGACGGGCGCTCGCTCGTGATCGAGCAGCGCGCCGAGGTCAGAAGGCGGCAGATCCCGCCCGACGGCTACGGCGGATTCAAGAAGGCGATAGACGAGGCGAAGGAGTTCGGCGACGGGATCTACCGGATCGAGAAGGGAGGCTCGAGATGACTCGCTGCATGCTGCATACGTTGCTCGCCGCGATGGCCTGCCTTCTGATCGCGCAGTCGGCCGCGGTGGCGGAGCCGGCGATGGGGACCTCGCTCGGATACGACCTCGACATGCTCCTGTCGAAGGCGCAAGCCGCCTTCGACTTCAACGCGCACGACGCCGTCCTGCTCCTCGAACGCGAAGAGGTCACCGTCCTTCCCGACGGCGGCAGGCGCACCCTGGTCCACCGCGTCGTCTGGATCGGCACGTCGGTCGGGATACGCGCGCATGCGGACCTGCGAATCCCGTGGGACTCGGCCGCGTCGACGATGCGCGTGCTCCGGCTCCGCACCTGGCGCGGCGGCCGCTGGTGGCCCGGTCCCGACACGATCAGCCCGACGGCGGTCGTCGAGACACTACCGTTCGCCGTCGCCGACGCGGACGACTACACCGCGATGCGCGAGACGATGCTCCTGCATGACGGGGTCGAGCTCCCCTGCATCATGGAGACCGCATACGAGATCGAGGAGACGGGCGGGGCGGGACGAGGACACGACGGCACGTTCGTCTTCCGCCGCGCCGACCCGGCCGCGCTGTTGGAGTTCTCGCTGAGCTCGCCGGCCGATATGAAGACGCACCTGTTCGCCGGCCTCGGGGCGATCACTCAGGAGACGACCGAAGCGGACGGGACCAGGACAGACCTCTGGCGCGTGGAGAACGCCCCGCCGCTCGGCTCGCCGCACATCGACGAGCCGGCGATAGAGGCGCCACACCTCCTGTGGTCGACGTGGAAGGACTGGGGCGCCCTCGGCCGCCATGTCACGGCGGC
>JAQVGR010000251.1:0-1704 GCA_028696635.1 Candidatus Krumholzibacteriia bacterium
CCTTCGCCGTGCTCTGCCCCCTTGTGCGTACACTGACAACCGTTCCGCCCTCTTCGGCGCGGATGCCCGGCGGACCCCCGGTCAGCCATGGATCGATGAGCTGGAATCCGTAGATATAAATCGCATATACCGCGATTCTCCGGCAATGCTCGTTCTGGACGTTCACATCCCGCGATGCAATGTACGTCTGCAACCGTATGTCCTGTCTCCTTACGGCGTCATTCTCCGCAGCGAGTCGATCCAGCAGGACCGACAATCGGTTATCGAGGTGCTCCCGTTCCCGGTACTCCCTGTAAAACACCCCCCCGCTCATCCCGAGGGATGTCAGATCTGTCCAGCCGCCTCCGCCACGGCCGGCCCTGACCGATCCCCAGCCCGGCATTACGGCGTTCCGCAGGAAAGTGCCGATACGGTTTCCCGACACGCGCGGCGTCCCGTCGGAGTTGATATGGAGATAGCCGCGCCGCAGTTCGAGCCCGCGGCCTCTCACGACGAGGCCGTACCGTTCTCCGGCGTGCAGATTGCAGAGCGTCAGCGGCAGGGTCCCGTTCATCGAATACGCCCCGGTGAGCTCGAGGTGCAGCTCCCGCGATCCGGACGTGAAGTGCAGGCAGAGGGAATCTTCCGCAGTTCCCGCTGTCTGCGCGCCCGTGCCCGCGGGCGCCGCAAGGGCGACCATGATTGCCGCGATTCCAACCGCCGCGCTGATGTTCATCATCTCTCCAGTCTCACCTCTCGCCCCGATCAGGGCACGGGCGTCAGCCCTCGTGCTCGGAATACCCGTAGTACTTGTAGTCGTAATAGTACGGAAGAACCTCGGAGAGATTGTTGACGACGACACCGAGCAGGTTCGCGTTGGCGTCGAGGAGTATGTTCTTTGCCCTCAGAGCGACGTTCCGCGGCGTCATGCCGGCCAGGAGCACGAGCAGGACGCCGTCGACGACGCTCGATATCAGCATCGGATCGCTCACCGGTATGATCGGGGCGCTGTCGACGATCACGAAATCGTGGTAGAATTTGATCTTCTCGAATATCTCGGCCATGATGTCGCCCTCGAACAGATGCGCCGGCGAGCGGACCCTGCGACCGGCCGGGATCACCTTCAGGTTCTCGATCTGCGTATCCTTTACGGCTTCGAGGGGATCGATGCTCCCCTCGAGGCATTCGAGCAGGCCGGGCTCCTTCTCCACGCCGAAGATCTGGTGGAGCCGGGGGCGCCGCAGGTCCGCGTCGACGATCAGGGATTTCTTCCCCCTGAACCGGGCTACGGTGAGCGCGAGATGAGACACCACGGTGCTCTTTCCTTCCCCTCTGTTCGCGCTGGTGACGAGAAAGCTTCTTTTGGTGCTTCTGCCGTGCACATGACGAATATTCGAATAGAGCCGTCTCATTTCGGTCGCTATCGGGCTCTCCTGATCGAAGACGTCGTATATGGACTGTGTCCGAGCTTCTTCCATCATGTCACCTTCCGATGAGTTCCTCCGTGAGCTCGACGCCGATATCCGTCCTTTCGAGAACCCGGGCGTACATGTAGAGCGCCCCGCTGACGAATCCGACGAACAGGAACAGGCCGATGACCCAGGCGAGGATCAGACGGCCGCGCTTGCGTCGTTCCCAGGCGAAGTGCGCGACCGTCTTCGGTATCGTGCCGAGCACGGGGACCCCGAGGATACGCTGCACCTCCTCGACCGTCCGGAAGGAATC
>JAQVGR010000251.1:1714-3850 GCA_028696635.1 Candidatus Krumholzibacteriia bacterium
TGAGCTTGTCCGGCTTTACCGGGAAGATCGGCTGCTCAGCCTGTTCGATGATGCTGATTTGTACGCCGAGTTCGGTGCTCTGCATCGCTTCGGTGATCTGCGCGGAAGTCTTCGACTCAAAAAGCGCCTCGTATGTCGTGCGGTTCGTCTCAACCTCGTGCTCGAGCCTGTTTTCCTCGCGCAGCAGCATCGGCCTTCTGCTGAGATTCGTCCTGTACTGCTCTATGTATCCCGAGAGCTTCCGCTCGAGCGACCGATAGAACTGCGCCTGATGGCGCTGGTAGAAGTACTCCGTTATCAGGGGCCTGACATATTCCGAGAGTTCGTCGTACTCCTCGGCGATAATCTCGCCTATTCTCGCCCGGATCTCCTCCCACATCGCCTGCCGTCTCGTCTCCCACGCGCCCTCGTCGGTGCCGGCCCTCGAGTCGCCTGACAGTTCGACCAGGATGCGCTCCTCCGAGGCCGCTGCAAGCCGGCGTTCGATATTTCCGATCGTTTCGTCGCCGGGTATCCTCTCCGTGCTCGGGATTATGCCGTCCAGCTCTGTCGAGAGCCGTTCCCGCACACGGCGAAGATCGAGCTCGATCCCGCCGACAAACGCATCGAGAGCGTCAGCACGGGTCTCCGCTACATGGACGTTCGCCGAGGTGACCGGGTTGCGCTCGACGTCGGTGACGGCGAGATCGCGCCTGATGCGTTCCAGCTCCCGCTCCGATTCCTCGAGCTTCTCCTTGTAGATTGCGAGCTGCTCGTCGCTGAACGCGCCCGCCTGCCGCAGCCCCTGGAGCTTCGCGAGCTGCGTGACCTCGATGAACTTGTCGCTTATCTTCGCGGCGAGCACATATGCCGTCCTCGGATCCGAGTCGAGAACGCTGATCGCGAAGACGCCCGGCACGGTCATCTGCACGGCGATCTTGTCCTTCAGCAGTTCGACAAGACGCCGTATCACCAGATCTTCCTCGCTGAGACCCGATCCGCCGTGTTCCGCATCCCCGATCGTGGAATGCATCTCGTAGGCCCTGTGGAGGCCGAGATCGCGTATGATCATCTCGAGAAAGGTGCGGCTCATGACCCGCGTCTCTATCATCGTCCGGAATTGCTGGTTTCTCGTTTGCACGTTCCTCTCGCCGACTTCGGTAATGTATCGGCGCATCGTTCCCGCGAGGATGTTCTGCTCCTCGACCGATACGAGCGAGGACGATTCGTAGAGCGGGGTGATGAACCTGACTCCCATGACCGATAGGATCAGCGCGAGGGCGACCGGGACGATGAGATAGAGCTTCTTCCGCCAGAAGACCTTCCCGTAGGTGTAGATGTCTATCTTCTGATCGTTCTCGTCGGGGACGGATTTCCTGACGTTCTCCATCGACAACGTCCTCCTACTGGAGCACCGCGTACACGGCCGCGAAGGCGGTGACAGCCGCAAGCCAGAATCGCGGATCGAGCGTCCAGGCGCCTGCCGACGTTTTGACGGGCACATGCACGGCGTCGTCAGGATAGATGACCGGATTGTGGCGCACATCGCCGTCGTCGAGGTACTTGGCGAAATCGACGGTGATGGTGATCTGTCCGCCGTCGGCCATTCGGCGGATGATGTTTACTTTCTTCAGGTTCGCGCCCTCGGTTGGTCCACCGGCTGCGAGGATCGCATCGATCAGGGACCGGTCCCCGGTGAGGTTGTACGGTCCCGGTGTGACGACTCCGCCGATGACCCTGACCGCCCCGCCCCCGGAGTAGACGATACTCCGCTCGGGTATTATCACCGTGTCGCCGGGCCGCAGCGTCGGAAGGGATTCGAAATTGCCGTTCTCGATGACCGACTGCAGGTCCACGAGCAAGGTCCGCCGGCCCTCTCCTTCAGCGCGGATGATCCGAACGGTCTGGAGCGCAGCCTGGGGGGTTGCGCCTCCCGCCTCCCTGAGGGCTTCCCAGACCGAGGGATTCTCCGTGAATTCGTATTTCCCCGGATTGAGGACCTCGCCGTGGACGTAGATAGAGCGCCTCGATCCCTCGGCGAGCAGGCTCAGGACGACCCTCTGGACGCTCGGGTAGGTCTCCCGCACGGCTCGCAATACCGCGTCTTCGGCCTCCTGCAGGAGCATTCCCTCGACTCGGACAACCCCGACGACGGGG
>JAQVGR010000252.1 GCA_028696635.1 Candidatus Krumholzibacteriia bacterium
CTCCGGCTCCGGACGATTCGGCGACCTCCACGATGATCCGCGCCAGGGCGGAGGAGTCGTTCCCCTGCTCCATGATCATCCTGCCCGGAGTCACGATCCCGTGTCGGACGAGGTAGGTGCCGAGTCCCGCCGCGGCCGTGCCGGTGCCCGGGTCTTCGAGCATCCCGAGGGCCGGGGCGAAATGCCGCGCGTAGGATGTGCAGTCGGAGCTGAACGTGTCGGTGGTGAATACATGGTTCGTGTCGATCCCGTGCCTGCGATTGAGGATACCGAGCTTGATGAGATCCGGGTTCAGGTCGAGGATCGTTTCCTTGGAGATGATCGGGATCATGAGCTGATCGAGGCCTACCGAGATCACCTCGACCGGAAGGCCGGTCCCCGTTATCTCGCTCCGCGGGATACCGAGGATGTCGGCGATCTCGTCGGCGGGGATCGGGCTCTCCTTATGGCCGTGGATCTCCTGCAGCATCATGATCCGGTGCAGTTCGCCGCAGAGCGTCCCGGTCCGGAGCGCGATGCGGTCGCCGGCGGTCGCGGGATCCGGCGCGGGATGAAACTCCATCTCGACCGGGATCGGGCCGGCGTTCGTCTCGAGGACGACGGTCGTTGTGCCCTCCCCGAGCCAGATCCTGCCTTCCTCGGCGAGCGCCCAGGAGACGGCGATCACGGCGTGGCCGCTGAGGTCGACCTCGCTGCTCGGCGTGAAGAACCGGATCCTGGCGAGCGCGTCGTCGGATCCCGCCGCCGTGACGAACGCCGTCTCGGTGAGGTTCATCTCCCCGGCGATGCGCAGCATATCCTCGGTCCCCAGGCCGCTGCAGTCGGTGATGACTCCGGCGGGATTCCCGCCGAACGGCGTCGTGGTGAAGGCATCCACCTGCTTGATCGTCAGTGTGCTCATCCGTCATGCTCCTTTGACGCTCCGGTTGCAAAAAGCAATATCGCGGTGCGCTTTCCCCCCGCCTGTCCCGTCGTCCCGGCCTGTTTCCGGCCTTCTCCGTTCGTTCCGAAAACCGCCTAACTCATTGGAACAGAGGACTATGCTCATGTTCGACACAGAGCCCGGTCCTGCGCCAGAGCGTAATGCCGGACTCACTCCTGTGGTACGGCACTTGCAAAATCGGTTCCCGACACGCCGCCCGCCGGGCGGCGGCACGGTCGGGATCAGCGGAAGCACCAGTCGAACAGCGGGCGCGGGGAGGCCCGGCCGCGGAGAACCTGATGGCTTTGAGCAACACTGCCCTCGACGTCAGCGAAATCGCCTGGTTCATCAGGATGAAGTACGGCGTGGACGTTTCGCGGTACCGCCCCACCTGCTTCAGGCGGCGCGTTGCTCACCGCATGGCGATGATCGGCTGCGGGACGGTCGAGGAATATCTCGGATATCTGACCGCCGACGGGGAAGAGATGGAGAAGCTCATGGACGTGATCACGATCCACGTTACCGGGTTCTACCGGGACCGGGACGTGTTCCAGGCGCTCGAGGAGCGGTACGTGCCCCCGATGCTGTCCGGCTCCACGATCCCGCGCACGGGAACGATCAGGGCCTGGAGCGCCGGGTGTTCGACCGGGGAGGAGGCGTACAGCATCGCCATCATGCTGGAGAGGGCCGCGCGGGCGTCGGCGCCCGGGACGCAGATCGAGGTCTTCGGAACCGACGTCTCCGAGGACGCGTGCAGGGCGGCGAGGTCCGGCGTGTACAGCGACGAGCGGATTGAGGGTATGCCGTCCCGGATCCGAAGCGAGTACTTCGTCAGGGAACGGGACGGGTGGCACGCGAGGCAGTCCCTGCGCGGCCTGGTGAAGTTCAGGCCGCACGATCTGTTCTCTCCGGCGCCGTTTTCGCGGCTCGACATGATCTTCTGCAGGAACGTGCTGATACATTTCGAGCATTACGTCAGGGACGCGGTGATGAAGGGGTTTCACGAGGCGCTCGTGCCCGGAGGCCTGCTCGTGCTCGGCAAGAGCGAGGTGCTGGCCGGCGAGGCCGAGCGTCTGTTCGATCTGATGGATCCGCGGTGCAAGATATACGGCAAACGGCCGTCCGACGGCCCGTCCAGGGAGGACCGGAGATGAAAGGTATCGGGTTCGGAAAGACCCTCTCGAGCAGGGTGTTCATGTACATGGCGACGGCGGCGCTTGCTATCTGCCTGCTGGCGACGCTGGCGCTGATCCGTCTCTCCAGCGGAGAGGTCAGGCAGGCGCTCCTGCACCGCGACAACGACTGGGCGGCGTTCATGCCCTCGGCTCTCGGGTCGATCTCGGGAGAGGAGTCCCAGCAGGAGCTCGCCGAGGACCTCGCCGCGCTGAAGACCGAATATTCCTTCGTCAGGATGATAGAGATCCTCGATGCGGACCATCGCGTCGTCATGTCGGCTTCGGACCTCGCCGAGGGCGAGGAGGCCGACAAGGCCCGCATCTCGGGCAGTTTCACCGCCCCGCTGGAGGGCCGGTCCGGCCGCTCGATCAGGGTCACGGTGACGCCCGCCGGCGGCGAAGCCGGCTCGGGGCACCGCGCCAAGATCTTCGTCGTGCTCGCGATGATGCTGCTGTCGATCTTCGTGCTGTTCTATCAGCTCGTCAACACCGTAGTGCGCAAGCCGGTCCGGCATCTGTTGCAGGCGAGCCGCATCCTGGCGAGCAACGCGGGGGATCTGAGCGCAAAGATCGAGATCAGCGGCGACGACGAGCTCGGAAGGCTCGGCGCGACGCTCAACGACATGTTCACCAATATAGCCGGCATCATCAACGTCATCAGGACGACCGCCGACAAGGTGAATTTCTCGGCTCAGAGCCTTTCGGCCTCGACCGAGGAGATGAACTCGATCACCGAGGAGACGTCGCTGACCGTCCAGAACATCGCGAAGTCCTCCGATCTGCAGGCGCAGAAGGTCGACGAGATGATCAAGGAGATCCGCAATATGGAGCGCTCGGTCAAGCAGGTCGCCAACAGCGCCGAGCTCGCGGCGTCGGCGGCGACCAACGCCTCCGAGACCGCGACCAGAGGTGGCCACTCGGCCAAGGAGGCGGTCGAGAAGATCAATACGATCTACGACGTGACAAAGGAATCGGCCGGGATCATCAAGCATCTCGGCGAGCGTTCCAACCAGATCGGCGAGATCGTCGATGTGATCACGGATATCGCCGATCAGACGAACATGCTGGCGCTGAACGCAGCCATCGAGGCGGCCCGCGCCGGAGAGGCGGGACGTGGATTCGCCGTCGTGGCCGACGAGGTCAAGAAGCTCGCCGAAGGGAGCGCCAAGGCGGCCGACGAGATCGGCGCCCTCATCCAGCAGACGCAGGAAGACACGCAGACGGCCGTGCGCAGCATCGAGCTCGGTTCGAAGGAGGTCACCGAGGGCCGCGAGGTGATCACCCGCACGGGACAGTCCCTCGACGAGATCGTCGAGGTGCTCAAGAGCTCGAGCGACATGGCGCGCCGGATCTCGGCCGCGACGAAGGAGCTCAGCCGCGGGATGAAGAACGTGATCGACTCGATAGACGAGATCGCGTCCAGCGCCGAGAAGAACGCCTCGTCGACACAGGAGACCGCCGCATCGATGGAGCAGATGACGTCGAGCATGGAGGACGTCGCTTCATCGGCCCAGAAGCTCAGCGACATGGCGATCCAGCTCCGCGAGCACGTGGGCCGCTTCAAGATCAGCGTGATAGACCAGGTCGACGAAGTGGTCAAGGCGGGCTGAGGCCGGCGGCGACGGAACGGACCCGGCCAAGAGCCGCGCGGTCGGCGCCGGGGCGGAAGGGAGGGCGTCATGAGAGCGATCGCCGCGGTCGCCCGCAGCACCTTCCGCGAGACGATCAGGGAGAAGCTGCTCTTTCTGG
>JAQVGR010000253.1 GCA_028696635.1 Candidatus Krumholzibacteriia bacterium
TGCTCGGCATCCCCTTCTGCGCCGGCGAGGGAGACGTGCCGGCTCGCTCCCGGCGATCCCGCACGGGACTCGAGGAGGAGGCACGCGCGGCCCGTTACGAGTTCCTCGAGGCAGCCGCCGCGAGCTCGGGAGCCTCCGCGGTCGCGCTCGCCCATACGCGCGACGACCAGATCGAGACGGTCCTGCACCACCTGATCCGGGGAACGGGGATTCGCGGCCTGGCCGGGATGTCCCCCCGCAGGGGGATCTGGATCAGGCCGGTGCTCTCCTGTCCGGGGAATGCGCTTCGCGCGTTCTGCCGGGAACGGGGGGTGCGGTACGCAGTCGATCCGAGCAATAGCGACACCTCGTTCCTGCGCAATCGCATCCGGCGGGTTCTCCTGCCGCTGCTGCGCCGCCGGTTCAACCCGGCGATAGACGAGGCGGTGCTGCGGCTGAGCTCGAACGCCGCCGCGATCGTCGAATCGACGGAACGCTCGCTGCGGGATCGTCTTCCGCCGACGGGAAGGGACGGGGGCGTGACGATCGACGCCGGCGAGACGGCGCTGCTCACCGACCTCGAGCGACACCTCTTCATCGACCTGATCCTGCGCGAGCGGCTCGGCGTCTTCCAGGACATCGACAAGGTCCATTACGACGCGCTCGACGCCCTGGTCCGCGCCGGGCGGTCGGGATCGGTGCTGCACCTCCCCCGCGGCCTGCGGGCCGCGCGCGAGCACGCAGCGGTGCGGCTCAGACGCGAGCTCCCCGGGGAGGCGGATCCCCCGCTCCCTCCCGAGATGATCCTGCCGGGCCCGGGGCGCTTCGAGCTCCCCGGCTGGGGGCTCGTCGTCACCGTCTCCGCGGGGCCGCCCCCCGCCCGCGCCGCCTCCGGCCCCCGGTCGGCGGCGCTCGCCGGCGTCGCCTTCCCCCTGCGCGTGCGCACGCGGAGAAGGGGCGACCGGCTCGTGCCGTTCGGCATGTCGGGCAGCCGCAAGCTCAGCGATATCATGATAGACAGGGCCGTTCCGCTCTCCGAGAGGGACCGGCTGCCCGTCTTCGAGGACCCCTCGGGGATCGTCTGGGTTCCCGGCGTGGTCTCGGCCGAACGCACACGCATCGGCCCCGCTACAAGGCGGGCCGTGGCGATCGAGATAGACGCCGCACGCGACCCCCGATGAGAAATACCATGTCATCCCGCCCCCGCTGTGCTAGAATCGCGCCCGGCGGGAGGAGCGCGATGGAGACGAGGCTCGTGTACAAGACGCTGATCGACGAGGAGCGCATCCAGGGCAGGGTGCGCGAGATAGCATCGGTCATCTCCAGGGACTATCGCGACACAACCCCGCTGTTCATCACGCTCCTCAAGGGAGCGTTCATCTTCATGGCGGACCTGTCGCGGCACATCACGATACCGCACGAGATCGACTTCATAACGCTGTTCAGCTACGGCCAGGGCTCGAGGCGCAGCTCGAACGTCGGGATGATAAACCACATCCGGAGCAACGTCCGCGACCGGGACGTGATTGTCGTCGACGAGATCGTCGACACGGGGCATACGATCGCCCGCCTGATGCGGACCCTCGAGGAGCACGGCGCGGGAACGCTGCGGACCTGCACCCTGCTCGACAAGCCCGACGCCCGCCAGGTCGAGGTCCGTCTCGACTATATCGGATTCACGATCCCCGATATCTTCGTCGTGGGGTACGGCCTCGACTACCGGGAGCGCTTCAGGAACCTCGCCTGCATCGCGGAGCTGACGCCGGACCTCGAGCGGGCATTCAACCCATAGCCGGTTATTGAGTTGGACAAGGACCGCGCATTGGATTATCTTGCTGGGGGATGCGTGTAAGTTGCGGCCGCGGGGAGCCCCGCGAGTTCGACCCGCTTCGCCGAGTGCGGGCGCGGTCCGCGCGGCGGATGTCCCCCGGCAGCAGCCGCATGGAGTAAGAGAACACGATGAGCAGTGAAAACAGGAATCCCGATCGAAAGCCCCCGCGCCGCTGGATCCCTCCCGGCAACCCGGGGGGGCAGCAGAAACCGTCGCGATCGATGGCCCTCTGGGTCATGCTCGTGATCCTCTTCTTTCTCGCGTTCCTCCTCTTGAACCAGGGCAGGGAGCGCGAATGGCCGATAGACTACAGCCAGTTCATCAGCGAGATCGATAACGGGAACATCGCCAGCGTGAAGATCAAGGGGCTCGAGGTGCGCGGAAAGCTGGTCAACCCGATCATCATACCGACCGGCGGCGACGGGACGACGATATCGAGTTTCAAGACGATCCTCCCCGCCGAGGACAAGGACCTGCCCGACAAGATCTGGGAACACAACCCCGACGCGAAGATCGAGGCGGAGTATCCGGGAAGCAGCGTATGGGTCAAGGCCCTCGCCACCGCCTTGCCGCTGATCGCCCTGCTCGTCCTCTGGCTGGTGCTGATGCGCCAGATGCAGGTGGGGGGCAACAAGGCGTTCTCGTTCGGCAAGAGCAAGGCGAAGATGATGGGGGGCAACATGCCCCGCGTGACCTTCAACGACGTGGCGGGAGCGGACGAGGCCAAGGAGGAACTGCACGAGATCATCGAGTTCCTCAAGGATCCGAAGAGGTTCCAGAAGCTCGGGGGGCGGATCCCCAAGGGCGTTCTCCTGCTCGGCGCTCCGGGGACCGGCAAGACCCTTCTCGCCAGGGCCGTCGCGGGCGAGGCCGGCGTGCCGTTCTTCAGCATGAGCGGCTCGGACTTCGTCGAGATGTTCGTCGGCGTCGGCGCCAGCCGCGTGCGCGACCTCTTCGACCAGGGGAAGAAGCACGCCCCGTGCATCCTCTTCATCGACGAGCTCGACGCCGTCGGACGTCACCGCGGCGCGGGGCTCGGCGGCGGCCACGACGAGCGCGAGCAGACCCTCAACCAGCTGCTCGTCGAGATGGACGGGTTCGAGACGAACGAGGGGGTCATCCTGCTGGCCGCGACCAATCGGCCCGACGTGCTCGATCCCGCGCTGCTGCGCCCGGGGCGCTTCGACCGCCGCGTCGTCGTCGACATGCCCGACATGCGGGGCAGACTGGGGATCCTCAAGGTCCACACGCGTCACATCCCGCTCGCCGAGGACGTCGACCTCGAGCTGCTCGCCCGCAGCACGCCGGGGATGTCGGGAGCCGACCTGGCCAACACGGTCAACGAGGCGGCCCTGCTCGCAGCGCGGCGCAACAAGGACAAGGTGTACATGGAGGAGTTCGAGGAGGCCAAGGACAAGGTCTTCCTCGGCCCCGAGCGGCGAAGCCGCGTCTTCAAGGAAGACACGCGGCGCATGACGGCGTATCACGAGGCGGGGCACACGGTGGTCGCCTCGTACCTGGAAAACGGAGATCCGCTCCACAAGGTGACGATCATCCCCCGCGGCCCCGCCGGCGGACTCACCTTCGTGCTCCCCGACGACGACCGGCGCGCGTACCGCTCGAAGGATTACTGCCTCGACCAGGTGACGCTCTCCATGGGCGGACGCGTCGCGGAGGAGATCGTTCTCGCGCGGATCGGCAGCGGCGCGCAGGCCGACATCAAGAACGCGACCGAGATCGTGCGCAAGATGGTCACCCAGTGGGGTATGAGCGAAAAACTCGGGCCGATCGCCTACGGCGACCACGACGAGCAGATCTTCCTCGGCAGGGAGCTCGCCACGCGCAAGGATTACAGCGAGAAGACGGCCCGGGATATCGACTCGGAGGTCCGCCGGCTCATCATGGAATGCCACGCACACGCCAAGCGGATACTGACCGAGCACATAGACGAGCTGCACATCGTCGCCAGCGCACTGCTCGAGCGCGAATCGCTCGACGCCGAGGAAGTGAAGATCCTTCTCC
>JAQVGR010000254.1 GCA_028696635.1 Candidatus Krumholzibacteriia bacterium
CGCAGAGCGCCACGGGTACTGATCGTCGACTGTGCTGTGCGCGGCGAAATGGATGACGCCGAACCCCCCGAAGGATTCCTGCGCGACGGGTCGGGCGGTCGTCGCGACGCGGTCGAAGCGCCTCTCGATCATTCGTATCTCCCCGGCGGCGCCCGGCAGCGGTTCTCCCCGGTCCGAACGCCGCCCCGCGAGGGCGAGAATGCCGCCCTGGCCGCCCGACACCACGCCGGCGGTTTCGTTGCGCCGCGCCCGCTCGAGAACGGCGGCGGCCGGAACCTCGCTGACGACGTGGTCCGGGAAGAGGTACGAGAAGGGCACGAGGTTCAGGATTCCGTCGGGCGCCACGATCAGATGACGGGCCCCGTCTATCATGTCGGCGCACGACGGAAACAGGAGCCCGGCGAGATTCTGCGCCGTCGCGTCGATCGACTCGATATCGGTGTCAGGTGTCTTTTCCGCCGGTCTCGCGGCGAGGAGCTCGTGGAAAAGGCGGACCTTCCTGTCCAGCTCCTTCTCGCCGGGCAGCAACAGCGCCCGTCTCTCGCGCCGATCGCAGGCGAAGAGGATGGATCGCTCCGGCCCCACCGCGAAATCGAGAAGGAGCTCGTCGTCCCTTAGTATCAGAGACTGCAGGCTGTCGAGACTCGCCACGGGCCTCCTGGGGATCTGAGCGCGTTCTCCCCTCGGCCCCGTCATCCGTTCGAGCAGCGTCCTCGCCTTGTATGATTGCAGGACGTCGAAAGCCTCTCGGACGCGATCACCGTCTGGCCGTTCGGGAGGATGCTGCAGGAGGAGCCGCGTGAGCTGAGAGAACAGGCGCTTCGCCGCCGCGCCTCGCTGCTCCCGCCACTCGGGATCGAGAGGGACCCCGCGCTCCGATTCCCACAGACCCGCGCCACGCCGCAGGAGTGCGAGGGCGCTGTCGGGAGCGCCGAGCGCCAGCGCGGCAGCGGCGGCGACGGGCAAGGCCTGCAGGCGGTGCGCCGGGAGTCCGAGGCACGCGCCTTCCCGCTCGACTATCATCGCCATTTCGTACGCCTCTGCCGGGATGCCTTCATCGAGCAAACGCTCGGCCATCTCGTTCCGATACGCGAGCCGCATCCGCGGATCCTCGAGCGCGAGCATCCGGTCCGAGCGCGAGCGCAGTATGTCGAGGGAGGCCCGCGCGCTGTCCATTCCGGCCAGCGCGGCGGAGAGGCCCGTCAATGCTTCGCTCTCGCGTTTCGGCGTGAGGCCGCCGGGCACGTTCAGCGCTTGCCGGAACAGCTCCGCGGCCGCCCGGAAGTCTCCTCTCTGAAGGTGCGCGAATGCGATCTCCTCGAGGAGGCTCATCTGCACGTCCAGGTAGCCGTTCTCCCGGCTGATTTCCAGGAGCTCTCGAAGGCGTTTCGATGCCTCCCCCGTCCGCCCGATGACGATCTCGCAGATGCAGACGTTTTGCCACGCTATGATGCTCTCCCGCAGGTTGCCGTCGCGTTCCTGGAGATCGGCGGCCTGGCGGAAGTGGTCGAGCGCCTCGCCGGTGTCTCCTGTCGAGAAGAGAAGGACGCCGAGGTTGTTGTGCCCGAACGCTTCCACCTCGCGCAGGCCGTTCTGTGCGCCCACCTCGACGATGCGCCGGTGGCCGGCCGACGCCTCCTCGTATTCGCCGAGCATCGTGAGCGTGTTGTTCAGTCCGGTCAGCGCCCACAACTCGCCGCGGACGTGACCGAGCTCCCGGAACAGGTTCGCGCTGCGCAGATACTTGTCGTGCGCCTCCCGCGGCCTGTCGCCCTGCCAGTCATGGTAGGCGAGCCCCATCAACGCGTACGCCTCGTGGTATCCGTCGCCGCTCTCCCGCGAGAGACGGAGGAGTTCATCTAAACAGGCGAGAACCTCCTGCAGGCGGCCGCGAGCGATGAGGGCTACGCCGAGCCAGTGAAGGCACGAGCGGCGGATGAGGGATTCGCCGGCGGCCGAGGCGAGGCGCATGCCTTCGCGAAGGATCGGTTCCGCCTCGAGCGGCCGGTTCAGCGCGGCCAGCAGGCGGCCTTCGCGGCAGAGGAGATTCAGCAGAAACAGGGAATCCTCCCCGGCGCGGGCGTGGAGGACCTGTCGATGTATGTAGTCGTGCGCCGCCATGCCGGCCTCCGCTTCCCAGAGGGAGTCTATGCGGGCGAGGATATCCTTCTGATCCGCGGATACCGCGGCTGATGCAGGCTGATGAAGACCGGAGCATACGACCGGCAGGGCGCTGGCCATGAGGAGCGCGAGCGCGATGCTGTGCCGAGAGCGAGGTCCAGCCATGATCCCTGACTCGCGCGGCGCGATTCGCGCCGTACTGACGTTGTGGTGATTGCGTAACCCTATGCGAAGTCTAGCATAATCCGCGGTTACCGTCAACGGGCGCCTGCGCCGGCCGTACGAAGGAGGGTATGGTCTTCTTGCGGTTTTCGAGCAGGGCGCTAGAGCCCCAGCACGTCGCTCATCGTGTAGAGGCCGGCGGGGGCGCCGGCGATGAAGCGGATCGCGCGCAGGGTCCCCATCGCGAAGGTGCGGCGCGAGTGGGCGCGGTGGGTCAGCTCGATCCGCTCCCCCTCGCCGGCGAAGATCACCGTGTGCTCGCCGGTGACGTCCCCGCCGCGCAGGGAGTGCATCCCGATCTCGTTCTCCGCCCGCTCGCCGATCATCCCCTCGCGGCCGTGGACGATCCGCATCCCGCCGCGCGCCTCGGAGACCACCCGGGCGAGCCTGGCCGCCGTGCCGCTCGGCGAGTCCTTCTTTCGGTTGTGATGGATCTCGACGATCTCGACGTCGAAGTCATGAAGGGCCTTCGCCACCGCCCCGGTCACCGAGAAGAGCAGGTTGACCCCGGCCGACATGTTCGGGCTCGCGATGACGGGGATCTTCATCGCCGCCGCCGCCGCCGCGGCGAGGTGGACCTGCTGAAGTCCCGTCGTCCCGGTGATTGCGGGGACGCCCGCCGCGGCGCACGTCTCGATGAAGGCGACGGCCGCATCGGGATTGGTGAAGTCGACCGCCGCCGCGGCCCCTTCGAGCGCCGCGGCGAGGTCTCCGGTGACCGTGACGCCGAAGATCTCGCTCCCGATCCCCGGGCGGCCGGGCGCGTCGACCGCGCCGGAGAGCTCGAGGTCGCCCGATTCGGCGATCGCCCGCGCGGCCTCGCCCCCCATCCGTCCGAGGGCGCCGTTGACGATCACCCGAAGCATGACGGGATCCTCCTGTTCCGGCTTCTCAGGCTGTAACCGCTTCCTTCGCCGGCTTCAGCCCGTACGCTGCAAGCGCCTTCGCCAGCTTCGCGCGATTCTCTGGGAGCATCCGCACCAGCGGCAGCCGCACGTCTCCGACCTCCATGCCGAGCAGGTTCATCGCTTCCTTGACCGGCATCGGGTTGGTCTCGATGAACATCGACTGGGAGAGCGGCAGCAGCCGGTAATGCAGCTCCCGTGCCTTCTTCCAGTCGCCCTTCCTGAACGCGGCGATCATCGCGACGACGTCCTTCGGCACGATGTTGCCGACCACGCTGACGACGCCCTTGCCGCCGATAGCGAGGATCGGGAAGGTGATCGCGTCGTCCCCCGAGAGCAGGTCGATGCGCCCGCCGCAGAGGCCGATGATCTCGGACATCTGCTCGACCGAGCCGCTCGCCTCCTTGATAGCGACGATCATCTCGTGAGAGGCGAGGCGCGAGACCGTGGCGGGTTTCATGTTCACGCCGGTCCTGCCGGGGACGTTGTAGAGCATCAGCGGGAGCCCCTCGTCGGCGATCTTCATGAAGTGGGCGTAGAGCCCCTCGGCGGTCGGCTTGTTGTAGTACGGGGTGACGACCA
>JAQVGR010000005.1:0-8916 GCA_028696635.1 Candidatus Krumholzibacteriia bacterium
GACGCGGTGCATGTCGAGGGCGTTGCGGATGACCATCTTGATCTCCTCGTTCTTGGCCGCCCGCTTGATCAGGTAGTAGAAGGCCCCCTTGTTCAGCGCGTCGATCGCCGTCTTCTGCGAGGCGTACGCCGTCATGATGATCACGGGGATGTGGGGATCGATCTCCTTCACCGAGGAGAGGACCTCGATGCCGTCCATCCCCTCCATGCGGATGTCGGTGATGACGACGTCGAAGTTCGCCCCCCTGACCTCGGAGACGGCCTTGGCGCCGTTGTGCACCGTCTTGACCTGGTACCCCTCCTTTTTGAGCATGATCGAGAGGTACTGGCACATGCTCTTCTCGTCGTCGACGATGAGTATCCGTTCGCCTGCCATGTGTCGTTCGACTCCCTTCTCCGTACCCGTTTCAGACGCTCATCAGCGGCGTCTCGTACGCTTCTTCTTCTTCTTTGTATCCGCTCTCTTCGCCGTCCCCGTCCGCCGGCCTGCAGCAGACGGGAAGGACGACGGCGAAATCGGTCCCTTCCCCGGGGAGGCTGCTGACCCTGATCAGCCCCCCGTGGCTCTCCACGATGCGGGCGGCGATCGCGAGGCCGAGGCCCGTCCCGCCCTCCTTCGTCGTATAGAACGGCTCGAAGACGTGCGGCAGGACGTCGGCCGGGATGACGGGGCCGTCGTTGTGGAACCGCACCTCTATGCATTCCTCCTCGGGCCGCAGCTCGCACAGCCGGCGCATCACGGTCGCGCTGGAGATCGTCAGGGTCCCCTTCCCCTCGACCGCCTCGCAGGCGTTGATCCCGAGGTTCAGGAAGACCTGCCTGACCTGCTCTTCGTCGGCGAGGATCCGCTCCTGGCGCGGCTCCGCCTCGACCCTTACCGTCACCCGGCGCGAGATGTCCGGCGTGTTGCGCAGCATCAGCGCGATGTCGTCGATGCACTTGCCGATGTCGGTCGGCGCCAGCGCAGGCCGGCGCATCCGGGCGAACTCGAGGAAATCGGTGATGATGCGGTCGAGACGGTCCGACTCGCGCAGGATCAGGTCCATCAGCTCGGCGTTGTCGCCGCTGAGATCCTCGAGTTCGCCTCGGAGCATCTCTATCGAGCCGCAGATCGAGGCGAGCGGGGCGCGAACCTCGTGGGCGATCGCCGCGGAGAGCTCGCCGACCGCCGCCATGCGGTCCGCGAACCTGATCCGCTCGCGCATCTCGCGCACCTCGGTCAGATCCTGGAAGATCGCGATGACCCCCTTCACCTTCCCCGACTCCTCGCGCAGCAGCGATATGCTGATCCCGATCGGAACCGCCGTCCCGTCGGTCCGGACAATCTCGATCTCGTGGCGCAGCAGCTGCGCCCCGCTCCGGACGACAGCGGAGAGCTCGGCGGCGAGCTGGGGCATGTGCGGCAGAAGCTGCGACACTGTCCGCCCCGGGGCGAGCGCGCCCCCGGGGATCCCGAGGATCGAAAGCGCCGCCGGGTTGCAGGTAAGCACGGCGCCGTCGGCGCCGGCGACTATCAGCCCACTGCTCATGTTGCGCAGGATGCTGTCCGTGTCGAGGCGCATCTGCCGCAGCTCGCTGTCCTTGCAGGCGATCTCGGCGCGCTTGCACTGCATCCGTCTCGATACGTACCCGCTGGCCAGCCCGGTGAGGATGAACACGGCGATCTGCAGATAGCCGCGCAGGATCACGGCGGGGATCCCCGGTGTCCCCGCCGCCGTCCAGACGCCGGCGGGGGGGCGCACCGCCCCGCCGACCTCGAGGATCGCGTAGATGATATAGATCCACGTGGCGGCGAGGGAGGCAGCCAGGCCGCCGGCGACCTGGAAATACTCCCCCGCCACGATGATCGGCAGGATGTAGAGGATCGCGAAGTACGACTGGAGACCGCCGCTGAAGTGCGCGATCAAGGCGAGCACGGCCATGTCGATCGCGACGAGCATCCGAACGAGGGCGCGCGCGTCCGCTCCCCGCATCCATGCGAGGAACGCCGACCCAGTGCTGAGGTACATCACGCCGAGGAGCCCGTACAGGACCGCCATCGACTGCGGCCGGTTCTCGATCTGCAGGAGCGCTATCGCCGCGCCGAACACGGCGGTCGATACGATCAGGCGCACGAGGACGAGCCGTCTGAGGCCGTTCTCTCCGTTGTTCGACAGTGCACGCGGATCGAACATCGCATTCCTCTCGCCCGGGCGGACGCGATCACCCGCCCGATACGACCGATACGAGCTTGAACATCGGCAGATACATCGCCACGAGCATCCCGCCGACGATCCCGCCCATGAACACGATCATGATCGGCTCGATCGCCGCGGTGAGGGCCTCGACCGCCGTGTCGACCTCGCTGTCGTAGAAGTCGGCGACCTTGTCGAGCATCTCGTCCAGCGCCCCTGTCTGCTCGCCCACCGAGATCATCTGGACGACCATCGGCGGAAACACGCCGCAGGACTTCAGCGGCTCGGCGATCGTATTCCCCTCGCTGATGCTCGTGCGCGTCTCCATGATCGCCCTCTCGATGACCTTGTTGCCCGAGGTTCTCGCGGTGATCTCCAGGCCGTTGAGGATCGGCACGCCGCTGGCGATAAGCGTCCCCAGCGTGCGGGTGAACCGGGCGACGGCGCCCTTGCGGATCACGGTGCCGAGAATCGGGAAGCCGAGCATCGCCTTGTCGATGCGGTACTGCCCGTTCTCCGTGGCGTAGTAACGCTTCAGAAAGACGACCCCGCCGACGATGACGGCGAGCAGGATCCACCAGTTGGCCCTGAGGAAATCGCTCAGCGTCATGACGATCGCAGTCGGCAGCGGAAGGTCGCCGCCGAAATCGGTGAACATCTTTGCGAAGGTCGGGATGATGAACATGAGCATGAAGACCGTCGCGCCGGCGGCGACGGCGAACACGATGCTCGGGTAGGTCATCGCGCTCTTGATCTTCCGGCGCAGGGCGTCGGCCTTCTCGAGATAGAGGGCGAGCCGGTTGAGGATCGTGTCGAGGATACCGCCCGCCTCGCCCGCATCGATCATGTTGACGAAGAGCTCGCTGAAACACTTGTGCTTGCGCAGCGCGTCCGCCAGCGTGGCACCCGACTCGACGTCGGACATCACCTCCGAGACGATCTCCTTGAACCGCGGCTTCTCGAGCTGCGCGGAGAGGATATCGAGGCACTGAACCATCGGGAGTCCCGCGTTGATCATCGTGGCGAACTGCCGCGTGAACACGCCGAGGTCCTTGACGGTGATCCGGTTCTTCGCGCCGAAGTTGATCTGGATGTCCTTCGGCTTGTGCCTGATCGACGTGATGATGATCTTGCGCTTGCGCAGGTGGTTTATCAGGTCCTGCTTGTCCTCGCACTCGAACTCGCCTGACACGACCTCGCCGGTCGGCGTCCTGCCCTTCCAGAGATAGACTGTCGCCATCGGTCATCCCCCCTCGGGATCACTTCCTGAACTGGTGTTCGCGCGCCCGCGCCTCTCCGGCGAAGCGCGGACCCTCGCCGAGCATCTGCTCGAGCTCGACCGGATCGGAGCTGCGCCTGAGCGCCTCGTCCTTCGTGATCTTCCGGTCGCAAAAGGCGTTGAACAGCGCCTGGTTCATCGTCTGCATGCCGTGCTTGTGCCCGGCCTGCATCAATCCGTATATCTGATGGATCTTGTCGTCGCGGATCGTCGCCCTGATAGCCGGCGTGCAGACCATCACCTCGCACACCATCACGCGCCCCTTTCCGGAGGCGTGCGGGATCAGCTGCTGGGTGACCACGCCCTCGAGCACGAAGGCGAGCTGCGCGCGCACCTGTCCCTGCTGGCTCGCCGGGAAGGTGTCGACGATGCGGTTGATCGACTCGAAGGTCGAGTTGGTGTGCAGCGTCGCCAGGGCGAGGTGGCCCGTCTCGGCTATGGTCAGCGCCGCGGCCATCGTCTCGAGGTCTCTCATCTCGCCGATCAGGATCACGTCGGGATCCTGCCGCAGAACGTGCTTGAGGGCCGTGGCGAAGGTCTCGGTATCGGCCTTGACCTCGCGCTGGTTGACGATGCACTTCTTGTGCTGATGAATGTACTCGATCGGGTCCTCTATCGTGATCACGTGCCCCTGCCGCTCGAGGTTGATCTTGTCTATCAGGCTCGCCAGCGTCGTCGATTTCCCCGATCCGGTCGGGCCGGTGACGAGGATGAGCCCCTTCTGCTTCTCGGCGAACGTCTTGACGACCGGCGGGAGACCGAGGGTATCGAACGCAAGGATCTCGAACGGGATCTGCCTGATCGCGATGCTCGTGACGCCCCTCTGCTGGTACACGTTGGCGCGGAAGCGCGAGAGCCCCTGCACGCCGAAAGAAAAATCGAGCTCCTTCTCGTTCTCGAACCGCTTCTGCTGCTCCTCGGTGAGCACGCTGTAGGCGGTCTGCTTGCTGAACTCCGGCGTGACGACCGGATGGCTCGTTTTCAGCATGACGCCGTCGACGCGCAGCATCGGCGGCACGCCCGCCGTGATATGCAGATCGCTCGCCCGCTTGTCTATCATCTCCTGCAGCAGTTCCCTCAGATTCAGCATCGTCTGCACTCTCCCTCGCACGGAGAACGTCGCCCGTTCCCCTACTTATTGGCGGTCTCCCTGAGCACCTCTTCGATCGAGGTCCATCCCTGCTTGAGCTTCCATATTCCGTCGGCCCGCAACGTGATCATCCCTTCCTGGATCGCCTGGTCGCGGATCTCGGTCGAGGACGACCGGTTGAGGATCATCTCGCGTATCTCGCTGGAGATCGGCATGACCTCGTAGAGGCCGGTCCGCCCTTTGTACCCCGTGTCGCTGCACTTCGGGCAGCCGACCGGCTGGTAGATCTCGAACGGCTGCTCATCGCCCAGGTCCAGCTCGCGCATCACCTCGGGATGTATCAGCTCCTTGCGCTTGCAGTTCTCGCAGAGCCGCCTGATCAGACGCTGGGCCTGGATCAGGTTGGTCGAGCTCGAAACGAGGAACGGCTCGACGCCCATGTCGATCATGCGGTTGATGGTGCTCGGGGCGTCGTTCGTATGGAGCGTGCTGAGCACGAGGTGCCCGGTGAGGGCCGCCTTGACGGCGATCGAGCCGGTCTCGAGATCGCGGATCTCCCCGACCATCACGATGTTCGGGTCCTGGCGGAGGAACGCCTTGAGCGCTGAGGCGAAGGTGAGTCCGATCTCCTCGTGGACCATGACCTGGTTGATCCCCTCGAGGTTGTACTCGACCGGGTCCTCGGCGGTCATGATGTTGTGGTGGGGGAGGTTGATCCGGTTGAGCGCCGAGTAGAGCGTCGTGGTCTTGCCGCTTCCCGTCGGTCCCGTGACGAGCACCATGCCGTACGGCGATTCGATCGCCTTGAGGAACTTCTCGAGCGCCTCGGGCTGGAATCCGAGCTTGGTCAGATCGATCTGCAGGTTGCTCTTGTCGAGGATTCGCATCACGATCTTCTCGCCGAAGATGGTGGGAAGCGTGCTGACGCGGAGGTCTATCTTCTTGTTGCCGATCCTGATCTTGATTCGGCCGTCCTGCGGCACGCGCTTCTCGGCGATGTCGAGCTCGGCCATGATCTTGATGCGCGAGGTGATCGACCCTTTCATCTTGATCGGAGGGGACATCATCTCGTGCAGCATGCCGTCGATGCGGAACCGCACCCGCATGCTCTTCTCGAACGGCTCAATGTGGATATCGCTCGCCCCCTTGCCGACCGCGTCGGAGATCAGGGAGTTGACGAGCTTGACGACGGGCGCGTCCTCGTTCTGCGCCTCGGCGAGCCCCAGGTCATCCTCCATGTCCTCGACGATCTCGAAGTCCTCGTTCTCTATGTCCCGCATCACCTCGGCGAGCGAGTCGGCCGAGTCGTAGAACCTGTCGATGGCCCGCTTGATCGCGGTCTCGGTGGCGACGACCGGCCTGACTTCCAGGCCGGTGATGAACTTGATGTCGTCGATGGCGAAGATATTGTCCGGATTCGCCATCGCCACGGTGAGGATCCTGCCCTCCCTGGATATCGGGACGACCTGGAACTTCGTGGCGACCTCGGAGGGGATCAGCTCGACCGAATGGGCGTCGGCCTCGAGTTCGTCGAGATCGACCGCGGGAACCTGGTACTGTTGCGAGAGGAACTCGGAGAAGACCTTCTCCGAGATCGCGCCGGTCTTGACCAGGTTGTAGCCGAGGCTCCCGCCGGATTTACCCTGTTCCTGCAGCGCGAGGTCGAGCTGGCTCTGGCTGATAAGGCTCGACTCGAGCAGCTGGTTCGCGATGGTATCTTTCAAGGACTTCCTCCGCCCGGATTTCGGTTCAACGGACCTGATGCAATTCCCCAACCACCGGAGACGCTCCGCTCCGATTTTTTCCGGGACGGCAGCCCCGGCGCAGGGAAACGACTGCAAAGACGGCAATAAGCGTGCCACGAGCGGTCAGCGGCCGGCTATGCAGGACGCCGGCCGTTGTGAAGGGGAGCGATGCGGGTGAACGGCGGAGAGATCGCCAGGGCGCCCCCGGCTGCGAGCGAAGAGTCAACCTGCTATGAAAAAAGCAGTTGGGATGATAAGGGAGATGGCGCCGCGGCGGGGCGGTGCGGTCCGCGCAGCGTGCAAACTGCACAGGACTTCGCACAATGCTTGCCTGACGGATGCCGCCCGGCGGCCGCATCAGTCAATAAATCGCGCGATGCCCTGTCCTGATTCCTGTCAGGGGATCTCAATCGAAGAGGCGCCAGTTGATCCCGAAGCGGTACTGCCTCCCCGGCATGAGCAGCCCGGGGACGGTCCGGTATTCCTCGTCGAGGATGTTCTTCAACTCGAACCTCACCACCGCCCCGATCACCGTGATCGAGGCGGAGAGGTCGACCGTCGCATACCGGTCGAGCACGGCGTCCTCCCAGCGGCGCTCTCCCGATTCGAGCAGATCGACCCTGACTGTGAATGTCTCGGTCGACCGGAAGCTGCGGCGGCTCGCCCAGATCCCGCACCGCACGGCGTGCGACGGAACGCTCTCGGTGATCGTCGCCTTGTCGGCGTACCAGACCCCCGAGAAACGCCACCCGTAGTCGAAGCCGAGAAGGCCGGTCGCTCCGCCGCCCGAGGCCGTTCCCCGGATCCCCGCCACGTCGTCGGCGCCGGTCCCCGACTGAACCGCTGGATCCGATCCCTCCAGGAAGATGCGGTCCCGTTCGCTCCTGGCGAAGAGATCGACGGAGATCCTCCACGGGAGTCCCAGCGTGAGGGTCGCCTCGTCGCAGAGTTCCGCCCCGAGGGGGGCGCCGCCGGAGGTCGGCAGCGCGGTCCCGTCGATCAGACGGTCGAGTGGCGGCTGCAGGAGCTCCTCGGCTGTCGGCACGCGCACCCTGCGCGCGACGATCAGCGACTGGCTGAGGCCCTCCCGCTCCCCGCGGGAGAGGGCCGCTTCCGCGCCGGCGAACCCTCCGGATTCGCCGAGCCAGCCGCCCGACACGCCGGCCCGCCAGCGAAATCCCCGCGCTCCGCCCGAGCCGGCCGTCACCCCTCCCTCGAAGAGATCGAGATCGGGGGAGAAAGGAACGGACCAGAGGCGGTTTTCGAGGGATAGCCGCTCCGCCGAGGCGAATCCCTTCACGGCGAACGGCCCGAGGCGCCCCGCCCAGAAGGCCGAGGCCGATACGACGAGCCCCGACGTGCGCCCCGCCCTGCGGTCCGTCTCGACGAGCCGCTGTCTCAGAGAGACCCCCGCCCCGCGCCAGAGATAGCGCAGCTCGGAGTCGAAACCGCTGCGCCTGACCTCCTCCGGGGGGTTGTACGGATCGCGCAGATCGGGCCAGTTGCGCGTCCCCGTCGAGGCGTCCTCGAAACGCCGTATCCGCAGCAGCGCGCGGTGATCCGATTCGCCCCGCAGCGCGAGATCGACAAGGACCGTCCTGCCGTGGTACTCACCGATCAGGGCGGACGGCCGCTCGTCGAGCGATTCGAAATAATCCTGCAGATACTCGTCGTAGGCGATCGTCCCCGTCAGGAAGGCGTCGGGGGTCGAAAACCACGCCCTGCGCGTCGCGCGGCCGTTGCCGCCCCACGAGAAATCCCCCGCGGCGACGGGCGGGGTGCGCCCTCCCTCCTCCATGACGATGTTGACGACGCTCGCCCCGGAGGCGCGGCCGGTCAGGGAGGGGGAAGCGCTCCGTATCACCTCGACCTGCCGCAGCCTCGAGAGGGTGAGAAAACGCGCCAGCGGGTCCCCGCTGTACGGATCGCTCTGCGGCACGCCGTTGACGAGCAGCGTGATCCCCTTCCACGACCGGCCGTCGACGGAGAAGGCGGCTCTCGATCCGGGCGGGCCCTCCTGCCACATGCTCAGGCCGGGGAGGATCGCGACGAGATCTTCCAGCGAATTGATATCGAGGCGGGCGAGCTCGGCGGCGGTCAGGACGAAGACCTCGCCGGGCAGGGCCAGAGAGTCGTCGGCCGCGGAATGGAACGGGGTATCGAGGAGAGCGGCCTCTGCGGCGGAGGGAACGGCGATCATGCCCGCCATGCAGGCGGCCGCGAAGGCGATCGGGGTGAGGGATCGAAACACAACAGTCATAGCGCGGGCACCGCGGAATGCCTCTGTAAGACGAATGCCGGCGCGGCCGGCATGCGAGCAGCTCTCGCCGGTACTCTACGGGGCGGGGCCGGAGAGGGTCAAGTCAAATGTCCCCCCGTCTCGGCCCGGATCCTCAGAACCGCCTCGTACGGAACGCGGATTCCGCCGATCGGCGACTTCATCGCCTCGTCGAAGTGGTAGTCGGATCCGCCGGTGCACAGCAGGCCATACCGGCGGGCCTCCTCGATCACCAGCGCGGTGAGGGCCTCGCCGTGATTCGGATGCCAGGCCTCGAGCCCCCGGACCCCCGCCGACACGATCCGCCTCAGCAGCCGGCCCTCGCGTATCGCGCCGCCCGGATGGGCCCAG
>JAQVGR010000005.1:8926-16722 GCA_028696635.1 Candidatus Krumholzibacteriia bacterium
CGCCGCGTATCAGCGCGACGACCTCGTCGAGATCGAGAACGACCTTCGGCACATAGCATGCCCCGCCGTATCCGATCCACCGGGCGAAGGCTTCCTGGAAGGCGCCGGTCACCCCACGCCGCAGCAGTACCTTCGCCACGTGCGGCCTCCCCACGGTCCCCTCCCCCGCCTCCTCGAGCACCTCGTCGAGCGTCACGGCCACTCCTGCCTTCGCCAGCAGGTCGACCATCGCGGCGACGCGCTCGATCCTCCGTTGCGCGAGGCCGGAGAGCCGCCGCAGCAGCGTCTCGTCGCGGTGATCGCAGCAGTAACCGAGGATATGCAGATCGAGTCCGTCTTCCTCGATGCTCAGCTCGATCCCCGTGAGGACCTCTATCGAGGCGGCGCCGGCGGCGCCGAGGGCCCCGGACTGACCGGCGACCGTGTCGTGATCGGTCACCGCGACGGCCGAGAGGCCCGCCCCGGCCGCCGCGCGAACGATCGCCGCCGGATCGAGCGCGCCGTCCGAATACCGGGAGTGGATATGCAGGTCGCAGGCAGGGCGGTTCTTCACGGGCGATCCAGTCAGCCGACGGTGCTGTACTTCTTCATCTTGTCGGAAATGTCGCGGAAGGTGACGTCGACTATGTAGACCTCTTCAAAATGCTCCCGCGCCTTCTCGATCTCGCCGAGCGCCTCGTAGGCGAGCCCGAGGTTGTAATGGATGCCGAGGCTGTCGCCGCCGGACACGCGGGAGATATCGAGCCCCCGGGTGAGCTGCTTGACCGCCAGGCGGGGGTTCTGCAGGAGCAGGAAACAGTGCCCGATCATCTCGAGGGAGCGGAGCTGGAGCTGCTCGGAACGCGACGATATCTGGAGCTCCTTGATCGCTTCGTTGTAGAGAGCCATCTCGATATAGGCCATGCCGAGATCGTAGTGGCTCCGGTAGTCGTCCTCCTCGACGTCGCTCGTTATCTCCTCGGTGAGGCTCGACGCGACGTACTGCGCCTCCTCCATCGCCGCGTCCTCCGCATCGAGGATGTCGGCGAGGTCCTCGGAGATCGTCGCGTTGGGGCCGGCGCCGGCAGCAACGGCGGCGCCCGCGACAGCGCCCGAGGTCTGCTCCCGCGCGGCTGTCCGCTCCAGGGACGCTCCGCATTCCCGCTCGGGCGCGGAAGTCTCGGCCGGAGGCGGATCGACGGCGTACTCCACCGCGGAGGCCGGAGGCTCCCCGGCCTGCGCGACGCATTCCCCGGCGGGAGGCCCGTCGCCGCCGATGTCGATCACGTATTCCTCCTCTGGGGCCTCCTCGTCGGCAGCCGCGGTCTCGCGCGAATCGGCGGAGGCCGCCTGCGCCGCCTGCGCCGCGGCATGAGCCTCCCGGGCGGGGATCTCCTCGTCGGCGGCGGGAGCCGCCGTGGATGCGAGGATCCCCTCTATCTTCGCCTGATCTTCGGGACCGAGCGACTGGCGCAGCGTTTCGAGCCGCTGGCGGTACAGCCGTGTCCGCTCGCCGCCGCCGGCCGAGGCGACCGTATGGGCGAGGATCTCGGCGGCCCGCGCCGTATGCCCACCTCGAGCGAGCAGATCGGCCGCCCGGACCGAGACCTCCTCGTTGCCGGGAAGGAGCTCGAGGGCCTTCTCCGCCTTCTTCATCGCCGCTTCGTTCACCTGCGCGGCCCCGCCGAGCAGCGAATCGAAATACTGCGCGAAGGCCGTCATCGCCTCGCCGGTGAACTTCTGTTTCGCCTTGAGCTCGCCGACCTTGAAAACAGTTTCGGGACGGTCGGGGACGACGCGGAGGATCTTCTTGCAGACCGCCACGGCGTTGTTGTACAGGGCGACCTTTTCGTAGTTGAGTATCGCCTGCTCGAACGACCCGACAGCCTGGATGCGGTCGTCGCTGCGCAGGTAGATGTCCCCGAGCTCGTTGTGGAGGTTGGGATTCCGCGGCTCGACCTGGAGGAGCTTGCGGTAGGTATCGATGGCCTCGGCGGTCTTCCCCTTCTTCAGGGCGATCTGGGCCTTCTGCCTGAGCTGACTGGCCTTGCTCACAGCCCCACCTCGCTTCTCTCCCGGTACCCCGCGCGCTCCCAGGCCACCGCTCCCTCCTTGATCACGACAGCCGCGTGGTTCTCTCCCGCCCGCGACGGGATCTCGCGGTAGTCCTCGACGTCGTAGACGACGAAATCGGCCTTCTTCCCCGCCTCGAGCGATCCGACCTCGTCCTGCATCCCTATCGCGCAGGCCGCGTTGTACGTGGCAGCCGTGACCGCCTCAGCCGGCGTCATCGACATCTGCGAGCAGGCGATCGCCACGGTGAGGGGCATCGAGCTCGACGGAGCGCTCCCCGGGTTGAAGTCTGTAGACAGCGCCACCGCCGCCCCCTCCTCTATCAACCGGCGCGCCGGGGCGAACTGCCGCGACGCGAGCCCGAACGATGTCGCCGGAAGCAGGACCGCCACCGTGCCGCTGCCGGCCAGGGCGGCGATCCCGGTCCCGGTGACCTTGGTCAGGTGCTCCACCGAGACCGCGTGCATCTTCACGGCAAGCTCCGTGCCGCCGAGCGCGACAATCTCGTCGGCGTGGACCTTCAGGGCGAATCCGAGGCGACGGGCGGCCTCGAGGACCTTCCTCGTCTCCTCGAGATCGAAGACTCCCTGCTCGCAGAAGACGTCGACGAACCTGGCAAGTCCCTTGTCAGCGACCGCTGGCATCATCTCATCGACGAGGATCCGCAGGTACTCCTCCGCAGGGATGCCGGCCGGCTTGTGATGCGCCCCCATGAAGGTGGCCACCACGTCGAGAGGAGTCTCCCTCCCGAGCCGTGCTATCACCCTGAGCTGCTTGAGCTCGCTCTCGAGATCGAGGCCGTAGCCGCTCTTGATCTCGACAGTCGTCACGCCCTGCTCGAGCATCCGCATGATCCGCCGCCTGCTGATCTCGAAGAGGCGGTCCTCGCCGATCTCGCGCAGTTCCCGCACGGAACGACGTATCCCTCCTCCGCGCCTGTCGATATCAAGGTAGCTGTCCCCCCGTATCCGGGCCTCGTACTCGTCTGCGCGGAACGCGGCGAAGACGGCGTGCGTGTGCGGATCGACCCAGCCGGGCATCACCACGCGCCCGCCGGCGTCGATCGTCCTCGCCGCCTCCACCTTCCCGACCGCTTCGCGGACCTCGTCTTCCGCCCCCGCGGCCAGAATCCTGCCGCCCGCGACAGCGATCGCGCCACCGCGCACCAGCCCCGGGTCGGCCAGTGCGGCCCCCCGTCGGGGCCCGTGGCCGCCGCTCCGGCAGGTGATCAGTTGACCGGCGCCCAGAAGCAGCAGATCGACGGTCCGAGGCAAGCGCCACTCCTTGCAGAATGAGATCGCACTCCCGCGCAGGCGCGGGCAATTTGCACATCAATCCGGCGCGAACGGCGTTCCGGGGAGCGGCCGGTCATCCGGCTGAGTCACCGGAACGGATGCAGTCATTCGAGCATCGGGATCTTGAGCCCTGCATCTTTCGCTTTTTCAACGGCTATCCCGTAGCCGGCATCGGCGTGTCTTGCAACTCCTGTGCCAGGGTCATTGTTGAGACAACGCGCTAATTTTACACGGCCTTCCGGTGTTCCATCGGCCACCACGGCGATCCCCGCGTGGATGGACAGTCCCATCCCCACCCCGCCGCCGTGATGGACGGAGACCCAGGCCGCCCCGCTCGCCGTGTTGAGCAGGGCGTTGAGGATCGGCCAGTCGGCCACCGCGTCCGACCCGTCGCGCATCGATTCGGTTTCCCGGTAGGGCGAGGCGACCGAGCCGCTGTCGAGATGGTCGCGACCGATCACGATCGGGGCGCTGATCTCCCCCCTGGCCACCAGGTCGTGCATCGCCGTGCCGAACCGCTCGCGCTCGCCGTACGAGAGCCAGCAGATCCGCGACGGCAGCCCCTGGAAAGCGACCTTTTCCCTCGCCATCCTGATCCAGCGGCACAGCGACTCGTTGTCGGCGAACATCTCGAGGGCGAGGTCGTCGGTCCTCCAGATATCCTCCTTCCGGCCGGAGAGGGCGATCCACCGGAAGGGGCCCTTCCCGATGCAGAACATCGGCCGTATGAATGCGGGGACGAATCCGGGAAAATCGAAGGCGTTCTTCAATCCCCCCTTCTCCGCCTGGCCGCGGATGTTGTTGCCGTAGTCGAAGACGACCGACCCCTTCTTCTGCAGATCGAGCATCGCCTGCACGTGCACGACGATCGAATCGGTCGCCTCCTTCACGTACCGTTCGGGGTCGCTCCGCCGGAGCGCGGCCGCTTCCTCGAGCGAATATCCGCGCGGGATGTACCCGTTCAGCGGATCGTGCGCCGAGGTCTGGTCCGTCACCGCGTCTATCTCGACGTCGCGGCGCGCGAGCTCGGGAAAGACGTCGGCGGCGTTCCCGACAAGCCCGATGGACAGAGGCCTCTTCGCACTGACCGCTTCGGCGGCCCGCTCGAGGGCGCGGTCGAGATCGGTTTCCATGGCGTCGCAGTATTTCGTCTCGAGGCGGCGCCTGATCCGCTCGGGATCGACCTCGACGATCAGGCAGACCCCGCCGTTCATCGTCACGGCGAGCGGCTGCGCCCCGCTCATCCCGCCGAGGCCGCCGGAGAGAACGAGCCGACCGGCCAGGCTCCCTCCGAAGTGCTGCCTGGCACACTCGGCGAAGGTCTCGTAGGTCCCCTGGAGGATCCCCTGCGTGCCGATGTACATCCACGACCCGGCCGTCATCTGCCCGTACATCATCAGGCCCTTCGACTCGAGCTCCCAGAAGTGCTCCCAGGTGGCCCACTTCGGGACGAGCAGCGAGTTGGCGATCAGCACGCGCGGCGCTCCCTCGTGCGTTGGGAATACGGCCACCGGCTTCCCCGACTGGACGAGGAGGGTCTCGTCGTCGCCGAGCTCACGCAGCGTGCGCACGATCGCGTGGTAGCAGTCCCAGTTGCGCGCCGCCTTTCCCCTGCCGCCGTAGACGACGAGCTCGGCGGGATTCTCGGCGTTCTCCGGATCGAGGTTGTTCATCAGCATCCGCAGGGCCGCCTCCTGCAGCCAACCCCTGCAGCTGATCCTGTTCCCCCTCGGGGCCCTGACGATATCGGGACTCATCGCTCGAGCACCTCCGAATCTGGATGTAAAAAATCGATTATTACCGTGTCTTATAAATCGTTGCGAACCGGGACACCACTTTTCCCGGACTATGGAACTCTAGCGCATCCGTTCTCCGCCGGCAACCGGAAAGGGGCTGCGCCCGGGTCCCCCTCAGTGTCGCTCCCTCTGGGTCCCTCCGCCCGGGGGAGCCGGAACGGCGAACCACCTTCGGGCCTCCTCGGCGACCTCCTGCGCCGATCCGGCCACACGGGTCCGCACGGGGAGGGCGTCGAGGATCGACCGCGCATACGAGCGCTGCCCCAGACGCGGATCCATCAGGACCACCACTCCGCGATCGCTGCGGCGCCTGATCAGGCGTCCGATCCCCTGCCTGAGCTTCAGGACCGCCTCGGGGAGCGAGAGCCGCTCGAACGGATTCTCCCCCTCGCGCGCCAGCCGCTCCGATCGGGCCTCGATCACAGGCTCGCCAGGCACCGGGAAGGGGATCTTCGGTATCACGAGGATCTCGAGCTCCTCGCCGGGGAAGTCGACCCCTTCCCAGAACGAGGCGACGCCGAGCAGCACGGTCCCCGGGCGGCTCCGGAAGACCGCGGCCATCGCCTCGCGGCTGAGCCCCTCCCCCTGCATCAACACGGGGAAGGGGGGCAGCAGCGCCTCGAGCGCCTCTCCTGTCGCGCGGCACATACGGTACGAGGTCAGCAGGACCATGATGCTCCTGCCGGCCTCCCGCGCGAGGCTCTCGACCGTCGCGGCGACCGCCCCCGCGAACGCGGCGTCGTTGGGATCTCCGGTGGCCTGCTGGCGCAGGATCAGCAGCCCGCTCTCGAGATCGAACGGCGAGGAGGCCACGAGCACCACCGGCTCGCGCCCGGTCAGCGCGATCCCGAGGCTCGAGGCGAGGTAGTCGAACGAGCCTCGCTGCGCGAGCGTGGCCGAGGTGAGCACCGCGCTGCGGACGCGCTCGTCGAGGTAATCGGCGAATCGCCTGTCCACATCGAGCGGCGAGCCGCAGAGGGAGACCGGCGTCCCGCCGCTTCCCCATTCGATCCAGTAGACGCTGTCGGGATCGCCCGCTTCGCCGAGATAGCGGACCGTCTCGGCCGCAGCGGAGAGCTCCTCGTCGATGAAGCGCAGCTCCGAGAGCAGCGGCTGTACGGAGGCGTTCCCCTCGGCATCCGCGAGCGGCCCGATCGCCTCGCGCGCCCTGGTGAGCGCCTCGAAGAAGGCGAGCAGCAGCCGCGGCTCCCACCCGGGCGGACCGCCCTCCCGGTACCTCGTCCTCGAGCCGGGCATCATCCCGGCGCAAGGGCTCCCCGCTCCCGCCGCGTCGAACAGCGCGCTCCAGGCCGATTCGAGATCGATCGCCGCCGCGGCGAGGCGCGAGACGGCGCCCTCCCAGTCGACCTCGCGACCGGCCGACCCGAGTTGCAGGACGAGGTAGCGCCATCGCTCCGACCGCGGCGAGACGGGGGTCACCTGCTCGAGGAGACGCTCGAGGCCGGAGCGGTCGATCCGCACGGAGAGGTTCTCCATCACCGAGCGCTCGAGATGATGAGCCTCGTCGATGATCACCCGCCGGTAGGGGCCGATCACCCCGCCCCCCTGCCGGTGATCGGTGAGAAGGAGCGCGTGATTGACGAAGAGGACCGAGGCCTCCGCCGCCCGCCGCCGCGCGGCGATCAGGGCGCACCCCGCCGCGTGGGGGCAGCCGTTCATCATGCAGCGCGGCGGAGCGGTCACCGACCGGATCCGCTCGGGACGGCAGCCGGCGGGGAGCGATGCGGCGGTCCCGTCCTCCGAGAGCGCGGCCGCGAGTGCGAGGGCGAGCGCGCCCGACGGGTCGTCCTGCGAGAGGCGCACGGCCGCCGAGACGATCCGCCGCGAGCAGAGGTAGTTCTCGCGCCCCATCAGGCGCTCGGCCCGCGCGCCGGCGCCCGTCGCGCGCAGCGCGACGGGGTACTCGCGAAGCCAGAGCTGCTCCTGCAGGTGGATCGTATGCGTCGAAACGACGATCCGCTCGCCGGTCGCCCCGGCGAAGATCAGCGAGGGAACGAGGTAGGCGAGCGATTTGCCCGTCCCGGTCCCCGCCTCGATCAGCGCGATCTCGTCGCCGCAGAGGGCGAGCGCGACGGTGCGCGCGACGGCGAGCTGCCCCGCGCGCCGCTCGCCGAGCTCTGCGTGGATCCGTTCGAAGGCCGACTCGACCAGCGAGATCAGTTCCCGGGCATCGAGCGGTCCGCCGGGCACAAGCTCCGCCGCGGGATCGCCGCCCCGGCGAGGCCGGTCCCCGCTCGCGGCCGTTTCGATCCCGGGAGGATCGCCGAAAAGCGGCGCCTCCCGCGCCGCTTCCGATGCGGCGCGCTCGATCAGCGAGAGCCCCTCGAACCGTGCCTCGGCGGCGAAGCGGGCGAGCAGCCCTGCCGGGACGGGGCCGGCGGCGATGCGGCGCAGCAGCAGATCCTGCGGCGGACCGCCGGGCCATCGCCGGCGCTCCCGCTCGCCGATGTATGCGCTGAAGATGCCCGCCCGGTCGGGCGGGTCAACCGATATGCGATCTCTGTCTCCGGCCATCGGAATCCGCACCGCCCCGCTACCGCCTGCTCCGCCTCGACCCCCTGATCGCGCAGAATTCGCCGCACATCGTGCACAGCTCCTCCGAGCCGGATTGATGCGAGTCGAACATCTCCCG
>JAQVGR010000255.1 GCA_028696635.1 Candidatus Krumholzibacteriia bacterium
GCCGGTAGCCGCCTGGCTCGATAGACGGCTCTCGAAGAAATCCTGACAGGATCCGCCCCGCTCACTCGTCCTGTGTGTGAGAAAGGGAGCTCCCGTGAGCGAGAGATCGGACGAGTTTCTGGTCACAGCGAGCCGAACAGGGGACCGGCCGGCATACGCCGAGCTGTTCCGGAGGCATTCGAGGAGGGTCTGGGCCGTGTGCATGGGTATGCTCGGGAACGCAGCAGACAGCGACGACATCTCCCAGGAAACGTTCACCCGGGGCTTCACGAGTCTCGGCGCTCTCCGGAGCGGCGATTCGTTCGGCCCGTGGATCACCAGCGTCGCGCGGAACCTCTGCCGCGACTACATCCGAGTCAGCGCGCGGCGCCGGGAGCTCGTCGAGCAGAACGCGCGTGAGGACTCGGGCGAATCGGCCGACTATTCGGCGCTGCACGAGGCGCTGGCCGAGCTCCCCGAGCAGTACCGGACGCCGCTGATGCTGTTCTACTTCGACGGGAAGAGCGCGAAGCGTCTCGCCGGGGAGCTCGGCATCAGCCACGACGGCGCGTGCACGAGACTCAGCCGGGCGCGCCGGGAGCTGCGCAGGATCCTGGAGAAACGGGACGGTTCGAGATGAGCGATCGATGCGCGGAGACACGGGAGCGGCTCGAGGCGATGCCGCATGCGGATCTTCCCGCAGAGGACGCGATCCGGGTCGAGGAGCATCTCGCCCGGTGCCCGGCCTGCCGGGAGTACCGCGACGCCCTGCTCGAGGACGACAGGCTGCTGGACGGCATGACTCGTTCGATGGACGAAAGGATCTCACGGATGGAGGAACGCGTCATGGAATCGATCGACACAGGGAAGGATCGCCCGGCACGGTCCGCCGGCGGGCGGGTGTGGAGGATCGCGCTGGCGGCCGCGGCGGCGCTCGCCGTCATCGCCGGGTACAATCTCGTGTTCAGGGACGCCCCGGGGGACGTCGTCTGGGCCCGCGTGATCGAGCAGGTCGCGAAGGCGCAGGACTATATCTGCAGGATCGACCGTACGGCGACTCCGTGGGACAGTTACGAGATGACGGCGTATTTCTCGAAGGAGTACGGCCAGAAGAAGGCGATCTACATGGACGGGAAGCTGGCCGCGGAGATCTTCGTGCGGCCCGGCGACGAGACGATACACCTGCTCCACCACAAGGACGAGGCGTATGTGACGATCGGCGTCACCAGCGAGGATGCGAGGAAGCTGACCGATCTGACCAGCGCGCAGGAGCTCGTCGACTTCTTCCGCTCGTTCGAGTACCGGGAAATCGGCACGCGGGAGGTCGACGGCGCGCGGGCCTCGGGAATCGAGGTCAGCGACCCGGCGATCTTCGCCGCAAACTATGAGAAGGGAACGGTCCGTCTCTGGGTCGATGCATCGACACTCTGGCCGGTCCTGATCGAGCGAGAGTTCGAGGCGGACAGCGGCAGGGTCCGGGTGACGGAGATCATGCATGACTTCGCCTGGAACCCCGCCCTCTCAAAAAAGGACTTCGAGTTCGAGGTCCCCGAGGGGTACGGCACGCTCGATTTCGGGAAGGCCCTCGCCGGGGAGGAAGGGGCGCTCGCGGGGCTTCGCGCCTACGCCGAGCTCTCCGGGGGCAGGTACCCGAGCGCCCCCGCGTTCGACACGGCGGCCAGCGAGATCCGCGAAGACCGCGACCGGTTGATGAAGGAGGGACGCTGGGGCCCCGACGCGATCAAACAGCTGTTCCGCTACCGCGACTTCAGCTCGTTCTATCAGGATCTGATCGAAAACGGCGTCGAGGTCGAGTACCACGGAGACTCGGTAAGGGCCCTCGACTATGGCGAGGTGCTGATGCGCTGGAAACTCGAGGACGGGCGCTGGCGGGTCATCTACGGAGATTTGAGGATCGAGACGGTCAAATAGGGAGCGCCGCTGATCACCTGATCAGCACGATCTTGGCCGACTGCTCGAGGGCGCCGGCGGTGAACCGGCAGAAGTAGACCCCCGAGACGAGTTCCCTGCCGCCGTCATCGGCCCCGCCCCACTCGACGGCGAAGACTCCCGGCCCCGCAGGCGGTAGCTTCCAGACCTTCACCCGGCGCCCGGCGAGATCGAAGATCTCGATCCGGGCGCTGCCGCGCCTCGACAGTTCGTACTCGATGCGGGTCGTCCGACTGAACGGGTTCGGGCGGATCTCGCGCAGGCCGGTCGACGCCTGCGATCCGCCGGGGGCCGTCCAGGCGATGACGAACGGTCCGGCCAGGTTGTCCTCCCGGTCGAGCTCCGGCACCAGATGGCCCGGGTCTATCGAAAGGTATGACTCCCACACGGCAGGCTCCGCCGAGACGATCTCGAACGCCCACACCGCGGAGTCCCCCGCGGCGAGCCCTCCCTCGACGGTGTGCGTCCACCACGTCTCGCCGGGAACGAGCGCAAGGTCCGGGTCGGCGACGAAGTGCAGATCGAACTCGCCGGCCGGCTGCGTCCCGCCGTTGCGCACCGCCGCCGTCACCCCGATCGCGGTCCCCGCCCCGGCGCTGCGCGTCTCGAACGCGATCCGCGAGAAGAACAGGTCCGGGGCGTCCCCGCACCCCACCCCCAGCGCCCCCATCGTCGGCGCGCACGACTCGTGCGGCGGCGTCAGCGCCGGAGAGGTCGCGTCGAGGCGGTAGTCCCCCTCCTCCATCGCGCAGAAGAGCGGGTCGGCCGAGATGTTGTACGTCCCCGTCTGGTCGGGGGTCGATCCGCCGTAGTCCCCTCCCTCGTTCCCGTAGACGTCGCAGCAGCGGATGTTCAGGGCGCCGATGATCGTGTAGACCCCCTGCCGCTCCCGGTTGAAGGCGATGATCGACTCGCGGACCGAGTTCTGCGCCCCGTAGAGGCAATGCACCCCCGCGCCGTACGAGCCGGCGCGGTTGCCGGCGACGGTGCACCGCGCCATCGTCATCCCGATTGCTGAATAGACCCCGCCGCCGATCGCCCCCGCCTCGTTCTGCGCCACGACCGTCCCGGAGATCGAGAGAACGCCGTTCGTGCCGGAGAAGACGCCGCCGCCGTTGGCCGCCGTGTTGCCCGTGACGATGCAGTCCTCGAGCCCGGCCGAGCCCATGATCGCGTAGACCCCGCCGCCGTCGCTCCCCGCCGCGTTGCCGGAGATCGTGCATCCCTCCAGTCGCGGATGCGACGAGTTCATCGAGGTGACCCCGCCTCCCGCCTGCATCGCCGTGTTCCCCGTGATCTCGCACCGGACCAGCCGCGGAGAGGAGCTGCGGCAGTAGACCCCGCCGCCGTGCGGGTCGCCCGTGTTGCCGGCGATGACGCAGTCGCGCACCAGCGGCGCCGAGTTGCTCTCGCAGATGATCCCCCCGCCGTGCCACCCCCCGAGATAATCGTTGTCGGCGATGACGCAGCGCTGGACGAGAGGACGCGAGCCGTCGGAGCAGGCGATCCCCCCCTTCTCGGCGCGGGTGATCGTGACCCCCTCGAGGATGGTGGTCGTATCGTGCGCCCCGGAGAAGTAGAAGCCGTAGTACTCGTCGCTCCCCGAGCAGTCCACTATGGTCAGCTCCGCCCCCGCCTCCGAGGTGATCACCAGGGGGATCGCCGGTACGCTGATGTCGCGGTTGCCGAGCCCCGAGAAGGTCCCCGGCAGGAGCACGATCGTGTCCCCCGGCTCGGCCCGCTCGAGCGCGGCCATGATCGTCGGAGCGTCCCCCGTCCCGTCGGGTGCGACGCGCATCGTTCGCAGGGTGTGGCACCCTCCGCCGTACGCGCCGACGAGAACGCCGCAGCCGTTGCGCTGGGGGAGGCACGGCGAGCCGTCGCCGAGCGAATAGGG
>JAQVGR010000006.1 GCA_028696635.1 Candidatus Krumholzibacteriia bacterium
GATCCGCCCCGCCACTGCCATCCGCTCGAACTCGACTCCTATGTTCCCCGCCTCTCGCATCTGCTACTTGACCTGGAAGGCGATCATGTGCCCGATCGCGTAGTCGGGCAGATAGAGGAACGAATGCACGATGTGCGAATATATGGCGAGCAGGGAGACGTCCCTCGCCCCGAATATCGAGGCGAAGTACCGGTTCCAGACCTCCCTGGCGATTTCCACCGTCGCCTCACGCAGCTCTGCGGGGGTGGCGTCGGGATGGTCGTACATCCAGTGCCAGATCTTCATGTCGACGAGGGAAACGGCGCCGATCTCGACCGTCATCCAGAATTCGTTGATGGTCTTCATCGCTTCGGCCTTCGGGTCGGGCTTCGGATCGAGCCCGAGCAGCATCAGATCATTCTCCTGGAATACGTAAGCGAACGCCTCAGTGAAGGCCGTGTTGGGGACCCCCTCGAGGAAGAAGAAATCGACGTCGCAGAGCGAGAGAACCTGCTCGACGTTGTGCCCGAGCTCGTGCGTGGCGATATTGAATCCCTTGTAATCCATCCCGCCGCTTCCGACGCGGGTGCGCAGCCGCGCCGGGGCCGAGCACATCCCCGCCCCTGCGGCGTGCCCCGAACCGCGCGCCGGCTCGACGACGATCTTCGAGGCAATGTAATCGGCCCGTTCTCCGGGGAACCCGAGGACTCTCAGCATTCGCGGGATGTCCCGTTCGAACGCCGCCGCGTCCGGATAACGCTTCCGGGTGAGCGCGTCGAGCTCGGGCTCGGAGTATTCGCCTTTCGCGACGAATCCGTTGTACCAGATGTCGAACGGCTCGAGGGCGCGGCCGAGACGGCTCTCCGCGAGTCGGGCCGCCCGCGCGTAGAGCGGCGACGAGCAAACCGTCTCGAGCATCGCCTGTACCCGCTCCTCGGGAAGCTCGCGCGACCCGTCGAAGCGCCGCGCGATCAACGTGGGCGCGGTCGGCGAGTACTCGTCGACGAGCCGCGAAGCGAGGAACGTGCCGAGAAGGATCCGGTACCGCGTATCCGGCTCCCGCTCCCCCGTGATCTTCAGGCCGGCGGGGGGTTCGCTCCCCGAATCGTTCACCACGGCCGGACTGACCGTGTTGTTCCGGGGATCCCAGTCGACGTGGGGATTGTTCACCACTATCTCCGGGATCGACTGGTCGACGATCCTCTCCATGACCAGGGCGATCAACCGCTGGCGCTCGAGCGCGTTTTCTCCTCCCGCGTAGTCGGCCTTGATCTGGTCTCTGAGGTTCCAGTGGGAAAGCAGCCGCATACCTTCGGGAAAGAGCCGGACACCCGTATCGGATACGAGGTGATGCATCCAGATATTGTAGTCGGCGATGTACTGATCAGAGGCCGCCCCCGCCCTGGCCATCTCGAGATTGACGGAAGCGGGAATGCGCTTGGAGAACCGGTCTGCGAGCCTCGCCTCGGCCCACTGCCGCCTCGTCCATGAGGCCCCCTCGGCGAGACGCTGATCGAGGGTCGTCAGGGGGAAATTGAGCAGGACGACGAATGCGAGCCTGTTGTCGAAAAGATCGTCCCCGAGATGCGCCGAGGGAGAATAGGAGGCCATCACCCTGTCGAACTGATACAGCGGACCGATGTCGAGGTCGGCCTGCCTGCCCATGGCGCGCGATATCTCGGCCATGTGCCCCTGGACCTGCTCGAGCACGAACTCGTAGCGCTCGAACATCGCGTCGAGTGCCTTTTGATCCCCCGCGAAGTTCTCCGCGACGAACTCCTCGAATGCCTCTGCGCCGCCGTCCCCGTCGCGCCAGAAATCTGCCACCTGGCTCATCCCCCGCGCGAGCCGCTCGCGCTGTTCGACCCCGAACCGGGCGGTGAGATCAGCCTCGAGCTTCGCCATCGATCCCTTCATCCAGCCGGGCCTCGGCGCGGCTGAAACGGCGACCGTCCCGGCCAGCAGCAGGGCCGCGACGACGCCGGGCAGCGTCTCAGAACCGAATATTCCCTTCATCGCCTCTCCTCCTCGATAAGCCCCGGGAGCTCCTCGATGGAGGCCGGGGACGCCCACATGCGCTCAATCGGTGAACAGCGGCGGGTGCCGCCGGTGAAACCCCGTCGCCTCCTGATATGCCCTCGCAAAGGCGAGCAGCCTTCCCTCGTCCCAGAGCTTCCCGATGAAGGTGATGCTGACCGGACGGCCTTCTTCGTCGAAACCGCTGGTCAGCACAACGCAGGGATGCCCCGTGAGATTGGTCAGCAGCAGGTTCTCGCCGAACGACGGCGCGACGTAGAGATCCACGTCGATATCCTCCATCTCCCGCATGATCAGGGTCCTGATCCTGTTGGCCTGAATATATTCAACCGCCGGTATGAACCGGGCCGCCCGCAACACGTTCGGCCACGCATCGCGGACCTGGCGCACGAGCAGGTCGTCGCGCCCCGAGCGGGTCAGATCGTCGAACGCCGCCGCAGCCTCGGCGCCGAGTATGATCCCCAGCGGATAGACGGGGTAGTCGGGGAGCCGTACGGGCAAAAGATCGAATCCCATCCCCCGCAGGGTCGCCAGCGCGAGCGAGTCGCTCTCGTGGAACGGTGAACCCCCGGCGAACTCGGTCTCGAGATAGCCGATCCGCAGCGTCCTCAGGTCGAGCCCCGTGTCGTACGAGAACGGCCTGTCGAGGGCGGTCGGATCCAGGCCGTCCGCGCCGCGGATCGCGTCGAAAACGATCGCGCAGTCCTCGACCGTCCGGCAGATCGGACCGATCTTGTCCATCGACCAGGAGAGGGCCATCGCCCCGTGGCGGCTGACGCGGCCGAAGGTCGGCCGCAGGCCGGTGACCCCGCATCTGGTCGAGGGCGAGACGATCGATCCCCACGTCTCGGTCCCGATGGCGAAGGCGACCAGACCCGCAGCCGTGGCGGATGCCGATCCGGCCGACGACCCGCTCGATCCCTGACCGGGGTCCCACGGGTTGCGCGTCATTCCCCCGAACCAGACGTCCCCCCAGGCGAGCGCGCCGAGGGTCAGCTTGGCGACGAGCACCGCCCCCGCATCATCGAGCCTGCGTATCACCGTCGCCGTTTCGTCGATCGTCTGTTCGCGGTACGGCTCGGCACCCCATGTCGTCGGGTACCCCGGCACGGCGAGCAGGTCCTTGGCGCCGTATGGGATCCCGTGCAGCAGCCCGCGGTAGCGCCCCGCGGCGATCTCCGCGTCGGCCTGCGCCGCCTGCTCGAGTGCCAGATCCTCGGTCAGGGTCACGACGCATTGGAGGGTGTCGCCGTATCTCTTGAGCCGGTCGAGGTACAGCCGGGTCAGTTCCGTCGAGGTGATCTGTCGGGTCTGAATCAGCCAGGCGAGATCGCGCACGGGCCAGAAGGCGATCCCGTTTATATCCTCCGGACGGTCGGTATGACCGGGCGGCGAGGGCATGAAGCGTTCGCGCTCCCCTGGAGCCGGAGTGCTCAGCAGGTCCGGATCGAACCGCAGCGCCGGCGGGACGGAGTTCTCGATCGTCACCTCCCGCATCTCCAGGTACGATTCGAGCTGATCGACGAGATCCGGGATCATCGAATCGATCTCCGCCGTCGTAAAATCGAAGCCGACAATCTCGGAAGCCTCCTCGACCGTTGCGCGGTCGATGTCCTGCTGATCGCAACCCGCAGAGGCCAGCAGGAAGCCCGCGAGGATCGAACAGGCGCATTGTTTGGCTTTCATGTGACGCACCGTCCTCCGGTCGGTCGAGCGGACAGGAACGAATTTCTTTTCGGCAGGATAGCGTCAGATCGGCTCGTTGTCCAGAACAGAACCGGCCTCCCTGAGAGCGACGGATCAGTCATCATTGACTTTTGCGACCGGTTCCTGTATACTGACGCCGTTTCGGAGTAAACGTACGTGCCGTTTGCCCTTTTGCGCCGCGTTGACGTTCCTTTTCGCTACGGATCGGGATCGCCGAGGGGATAACGGGAGCCGCTTCGGAAACGGCAGCTAGCACGGAGACCAGGCGGGTAGCCTTGCCCGCCATTCCCGAGGAGGTTCTCATGAGACGATTGCTCCCGATCTTCGTTTCGGTCGCGCTTCTGTTCCCTCTATCCGCCTTTTCCTCGATCCTCTGCATTCCGAGCGATCTCGATGAAATCGTGGGGGACAACATGGTCGTCTTCCACCCCAATCTCGCTGACAGCATAGGAGCCGTCGCAGGGGCGCTGAATGTCCTGCTCGACTGCACGACTCCCACCCTGGTGTACTGCCTGGAGTCCGACATTGAATTCTGCTATCCGGCCCAGTACGAACAGGGTCCCGATATCGCTTCTCAGGAGATCGTCTGGATTCTGAACAACTATTATCCGGCGGTACCGGGGATGCCGAGCGAGCTGTCCACCGATGTGCAGAGATCAGCCGCGGTTCAGCTCGCCATCTGGCACTTCAGCGACGGAATCGATATCACGACGGGCGGAAGCGACCCGGCGGTCTTCGCCGCGGCGAATGCCATCATCGCCGCCGCGCTGACGGCGACTCCGCCGTCCACGCCGACTTCCCTCGTGCTCACCCCGGCCTATTCGACGCCGGTAATGCCGGGCACGGAAGTGACGGTGACCGCCACGGTGTACGATCAGAACGGCGTAGCGATGCCCGGCGTTCCGATCAGTTACACGATCACTCATGTCGGCAGCGGAAGCGGTGTAACCGATTCGAACGGTCAGTTCCCGGTGACCTGGACCGAGAGCGAAATAGGGTATGACGTGATCACGTTCACCGTCGATTACACCATCCCCATCGGGCTGAGATGGGTGTTCCCGGGTTGCCAGGACCTCGTTCAGGCGACCACGGAAGACGGCCGGATAACCGCTGTCTGGGGCGAAAACCAGCCGGTGAGCACGGAGAGCAGCTCCTGGGGAGGAATAAAATCCCTGTATCGGTAAGACGAACAGCAAGTTTCGCGATCGTTCAAACGCGACCGCCTTCACTCGGAAGGCGGCCGCGTTTTTTGTATCTGACTATGGCGTCCCCAGCGGGACCACGGGACTCGATACGTCGTATCATGCGAATGGCGTCCCCAGCGGGACCACGGGACTCGATACGTCGTATCATGCGAATGGCGTCCCCAGCGGGACCACGGGACTCGATACGTCGTATCATGCGAATGGCGTCCCCAGCGGGATTCGAACCCGCGTTGCCGCCGTGAAAGGGCGGTGTCCTGGTCCTGGCTAGACGATGGGGACGCCTCAAACGGTATCGATCCGGTTTCGGGACTGAGGGAATCTACCAGCAGACACCGGCGAAGTCAAATGAAATTGCCCGCATAGGAAACCGTTGCGTATCCTCAGGCGTTCTCTTCGTCGAACAGGGGGAGCTGCCCTTCCTCGCGACGCCGTTTGCGCACGCGGCCGGCCTCGCTCGAAGGACGGAAGAACTCCCCTGCCTTGCCGTGCTCCTCGAAGAACGCGAGGATCTCTCCCCGCATCCGCTCCCTGCTCTCCCCCAGCGAGTCGAAGAGACCGCAGTCGACCATTGACCTGGCGGTTTCCATCGATATCGCTCCAGAGAGGCGTCCGAGGAAATCCCCGATCGTACCGTACGGCCCTCCCCGTTCCCGCTCCTCGAGAACCCGCGATCGCTCGTCTTCGCTCAGGTCGCACTCCTCGTGGAGCGGGGCTCGTATCGCGCCGTCCTGCGCCTTATATGAAAGACCGCTCAGGTTGACATCGGCGGGAAGCAGCCGCGGTCCGTTCGCCTGAAGATGCTCGATATAGCGCCGGCGACGATCCTTCACGTCCTCGGTGTTGTCGAGCAGCGCTGCGAAGTACTCCGCCGGGTAATGAGCCTTGAGATACGCCGAACGATAGCTGATGCACGCCTGTGTGCAGCTGAACGCCTTGTCGTACGTATATCCGATGTTTCGCAGGAGATAATCGAAAATCTTCTGGGCGTCCTCCTCGTCGACCTCGTGATCCATCGCGCCCCGTATGAACCGAAGCCGCGCCGTCGAGAGCTCCGTCGTCTCCTTGCGCAGCAGCGCCTGCTCTATAAACGCGGCGTCCTCTCCCTTGATTCCTGCAGATAGGCCGATGATCTCCCTCACCTGCTCCCGGTACAGCAGCAGACCGCGGGTCGACTCGAGGGGCGCGGCGAGAGAATGATGAGGCAGGAGCACCTTGCCCTTTTTCTCCGCGTTCTCGACGTACCGCTGCCAGAGCCGTCCTTCGAGCGGAGCCGGCCGATAGAGCGATATCACATTGACCAGCTCGCTGAAGCCGGACGGCTGTATCGTGGTGATCAGGTCCCGTATGCCCCTGCTCTCCAGCAGATAGACCCCCATTGTTTCACCGGCCCCTATCATCGAGTAGGTGGCCGGATCGTCGAGCCCCGACGGCTTCCAGTCGCAGGACGCGTCCGGAAGCGATCCCTTCGCTCCCCGACTTTCCGAGGGTTCCTGCGAAACGGCCGCAATTGCGCTGGAGAGCGCCGAGAGAAAATGGGACTGCTGGACGGTCAGCACCCAGCCGCCGAGCGCCGTGATCCCTTCCGAGTCCGCCATGACGTATTCTTCGCCGTCCGGACCGACGGTCGAGGCGAGCATCCCCTCGAATTCGCGAGGCACGACGGCGATCCGCGACGAGTTGTGCACGAAATGGCTGACCCGTCCCTGCAGCGCGTTGGCCGAGTGCAGCACCTTCCGGACCGCCGGATCGGTCCCGTAGAGATGCGCCAGACGCTCCGATCCCTCGAGGATCGAGTTGAGGCTCTGGCGTCTTCGTACGCCCGAGACGATCTCGCCGATCTCGCTTCTCGCGGGCTCCTGCACGCCGAGACGGTCTGAGAGGTCTCGCACGAGTGTCGCGAACGAAGACTCCTCGCGCTGCAGCTGGTAGCGGAAACGGCTTTCGGGCAGGAGCGATCTGAGCAGACCGATGAAACGTTCGCGGGGGCCTTTGGAGCGAAGCAGTTCCACCGGCGGCGGCACGCCGGTCGACGGCGCGCCGAACGACTCGAAGACGAGCCCGTGAGGCATCGGATCGAGCGGCACGATCCCGAGCAGGTAGGCGACCAGGCTCTCCGGCAGGTCGCTCCCGACGATCTCGACCAGCAACCCGTCTCGCCTGCACGCGCGCATGAACGCTCTCAGGAAGAGCAGGAATCCCCCAAGACCCTGCTGCCGCGAGCTCTCCAGCTCCGCCCGCATACGCTCCCTCCGGTCGCGTTTCTCTTCGCCCCCCACGCCATGGAACTCGAGAAGGAACCGGCGCTCAGCCATCTCGGCGAGCGTGCTGTCTGCGTCCGGATCGTCGGTGAAACCGATACGCCCGAGCCCATCGAGCGAGACCTCGCAGCGCTCGGCGATCCATCCCGAGTTATCGAGAGCGTCCTCGATGAAGTAGAAGAACGGCTCGAGGTCCTCCCGTCGCTTGAGGTAGTACTCCTCGCCGCCCGTCTCTCCTTCATCCGCATTCCCCGCCTGCTCGTCCGAGAGCGATCGCAGCACCGCGTAATACGGGGCCTGCTCTTTCACGGCGAACCGGTCGTTGTTGGTGACGACCATCGGAACATCGAGTTGCCGTGCCAGTCTCACCATCGACTCGAGGACGAACTGCTCCCATTTTGTATTGTGGGTCATGACCTCGAGGAAGAGATTGCCTCGCCCGAATATCCCGAGGAGCCGCTCGACGACGTCCCGTTCGCGGCCGAGGTTCCCGTGGCGCACCGCCTGGTTCGCCTCGCCCCTCATGCAGCCGGTCAGCGCGATCAGGCCTCCGGCGTTGCCCGCCAGGTCCTCGACGCTCACCCGCGCCGCCCGCTCCCTGCCGTGGTGAAGGCCGACGAGCCTGACGAGGTTGCGGTATCCGTCGTCGTTCTCGGCGAGCAGGGTCAGATGATAGATCCCCGGATGGCCTGTGAGCGAGTCATGTCTGATCTCGGCCCCGAGCACGGGTCTGATCCCCGCCTCGCGGGCCGCCCGGCAGAATTCTACGTGTCCGTACGTGTTCCAGGAATCGGTCAGCGCGACCGACGGCAATTTGAGGAAGGCAGCCCTGGCCGCGATTTCCGCAGGCGTCATCAGCCCGCTGTACGGGCTGTTGATGCTGTGAACATGAAGCGGTACGTACGGCACGGGGCACCCCCGGGGCGCTGCACTCCGGATGTCCGTCGGATCCGGAGCGATTTTGATTGACCGCGACCGCCCCGGCAATATAAAAATGAGCCATATCACGGACAGGAGATGATTTCCCTGGTTGCGCGCGCGGCGCGCCGCCGCTGCGGAAAGGGTACCATGACGGCGAAACAGGACGACCTCGGCAGGCTCGAAGAGGAAAACCGCCGGCTGAAAAGCGCGGTCGAGGAGCTATCGATCATCAACGACATATCGACTGCGATCAATTCGACCCTCTCCCTCGAGAAGATAATCGAGCTGATCGTCCAGAAATGCATCAAGCACCTCAAGGTTCAGCAGGGGACTGTGACGCTTCTCGAATCCGGCGGCTCCGAAAACCAGTTCCGCACGATCATGCGGAAGGCCGACCAGACGACCGGCTACATGCCGCTCCATCTCGATACGCAGATCAGCGGCTGGATGCTGGTAAACAAGAAACCGCTCGTGATAGACGACCTCGAATCCGACGACCGATTCAGAACCTTCGATTCGGACGGAAACCTCTTCAGGACGCTGCTCAGCGTTCCCCTTTTCCTCAAGGGCCGCATCATCGGATCGATCAACGTGTTCAACAAGCACGGCGGCGAGCCCTTCGCAGACGCCGACAAGCGTCTGCTGAGCATCATCGCCACGCAGTCGGCGCAGGTCATCGAGAACGCCCGGCTCTACGAGGAAGAGCAGTCGCTGATGAGGATGCGGGAGGAACTGGAGATCGCATACAATATCCAGACGAGCCTGCTTCCGCAGGAGCCCCCTGCCATCGACGGATACGACATAGCGGGACGGAGCATACCGGCCGCATCGGTGGGCGGCGACTACTTCGATCTCATACGGCTCTGCGACGGCCGTCTCTTCTTCTGCCTCGGCGATATCTCCGGCAAGGGGATGCCCGCCGCCCTGCTGATGTCCAACATGCTCGCCACGCTGCGCGGGCAGGACCTCGACGGCTCCTCGCCGTCCAAGATCCTCGAGCGGAGCAATCACCAGATGTACCGCAGCACCGATCCGGAGCGCTTCTCGACGCTGCTCCTGGGGATACTCGATCCCGGAGAGCATATGATCCGGTACGGAAACGCGGGCCATAATCTTCCGATCCTCGTCCGCGGCGACGGAGCGGTCGAGCGTCTCACGACAGGCGATCTCGTGCTCGGCGCTCTCGACGAAATTACCTTCCACGAAGACACCGTTTCGATAGGGCCGGGCGACACGCTGCTGATCTTCTCTGACGGCATCAGCGAGGCGATCAACGTCGAGGACGAAGAGTTCGGGGAGGAGCGCATCTGCGGGCTTATCGCCGATCATAGAAACGGGAGCGCTCAGCGGCTTGTCGAGGAGATCGTCATCGCCGTCGGAGCCCACGCCGGGAAGATGCCGCAGCGTGACGACGTGACGATGGTCGTCATCAAGCGGCTCTGATGCCCCGACATGGAAAAGGCGGCCCGGTGACGGGCCGCCTCTCGATGCAATCGCAATATTCCCGGCCTGCCTGCGCCGCTTCAGCGGCGCTTCTTCCTGTACGCATCGAGCGCCGACAGGGCGACCTCGATGTCGTAGTCCGTGTGGTTCCCGTTCACCTGGAAGCGGATCGTCTGATCTCCCTGCGGCACGACGGGAAAATTGAGCCCTGTGGCGAGCACGCCGTTTTCCTTGAGGAACTTCACGATATCCGTCGTCTTCTGCGTGTCGCGGACCATCAGGGGCACGATCGGATGCTCGCTCTCGATGACCTCGTAACTCATGCTCTTGAGGCCGTCTTCGAACTTCTTTGTGAGTCTGCGCAGGTGCTTCAGCCGCTCGCGGCCCGCCTTGCTGCCGAGGAACTTGAGGACCTCGAGCGCAGCGGCCGCCTCTCCGACGGTAATCGGGTTCGAATAGATGTAGGTTATCGCCTTCTCGCGGAGGTATCGCGTCACCGTCTCGCTCGAGACGACGTAGCCGCCGTTGACGCCGAAGGCCTTGCCGAGGGTTCCGATCAGGATGTCCACCTTGCCCGCCCCGGTGTACTCCTCCGTGCCGCGGCCCGTCGCGCCGAAGGCGCCGACGCCGTGCGAGTCATCCACCATCACGACGACCCCTTCGGGGAATTCCTTGTCGTATTTCTTCGCGAACGCGCTGACCACGTCGAGAGGGGCGTAGTCGCCGCGCATGCTGAAGATCCCGTCCGTCACGATCAGGACCCGTCTGGCGCCCGAACCGACCGATTCGCGAATATGCTGCTCGAGCTGCTCCATGTTGTTGTGCTTGTAGATCTTCTTCTCGAAGGGCCGCGAGAGGCGGATTGCATTGATGATGCAGTTGTGATTGAGCTCGTCGCTGATGATCGTCGTGTCCTTCGAAGTCATCGCCGCGAAGACGCCGATCATCGTGGCGTACGCGGCGCTGTAGATCATCGCGTCCTCGCGCCCGTGGAACGCCGCGAGTTTTTTTTCGAGATCGCGGTGCGCCTTGAAGGTGCCGTTGATGAACCGCACGGCGCCCGGGCCGACGCCGAACTGCCGGGAGGCCCGCTCCTCGGCCGCGATCACGTCGTCCTCGAGCGACATGCCGAGGTAGGAGTTGGAGTTCATGCGCAGGAACTCCTTCGTGCCGTGCCCTTTCAGCAGGTACCGGGGCCCTTTCCTGCCCTTCGGTTTCCTGACGCCGGTGAATATCGCCTCTTTGCCCTTCGCAGTCCCCTTGCTGAAGAGCTCGTCGAGCTCGCCGCCGAGGGCCTTTTCCAGCCGTGACAGTCCCATTGCCGCCTCCTTTAGCTACTTCTTCAACTTAACCGACAGCTTCTCGATCATGTCCTTGGTCATCTCGGGAAGCCGGTAGGCCGGCTTCCAGCCCCATTCCTCGCGAGCGGCGGAATCGTCCATATTGTTGGGCCAGGTCTCGGCGATCGCCTGGCGGACCGGATCCACCTGGTAGTCCCAGGTGAACCGCGGGATGCGCTTCTTGATCTCGCCCGCGATGATCTCCGGATCGAAGCTCATCGCTGTCACGTTGAACGCGTTCCGGTGCTTCAATCTGCCGGCGTCCGCCTCCATGAGGTCGATCGCGGCCTTGATCGCGTCCGGCATGTACATCATGTCGAGGAAGGTGCCCGCCTTGATATAGCAGGTGTACTTCGCGTGCTTGATGGCCTCATAGAAGATCTCGACGGCGTAGTCGGTCGTGCCGCCCCCCGGCAGGGTGACGTTCGATATGATGCCTGGGTAGCGAACGCCGCGGGTGTCGACCCCGAACCGCTTGTGGTAGTAGTCGCAGAGCAGCTCGCCCGAGACCTTCGTGACTCCGTACATCGTGTTGGGGCGCTGGATCGTGTCCTGCGGCGTGTCGTCCAGAGGCGTCGTCGGCCCGAACGCGCCGATCGAGCTCGGCGTGAAGACCGCGCATCCGTGCTCGCGAGCGACCTCGAGAACGTTGTAGAGGCCGTTGATATTGACTTCCCAGGCAAGGTTGGGCTTGGCCTCGGCGACCGCGGAGAGGATCGCCGCGAGATGGATGATCGTATCCACCTTGTGCTTCGCGACGACCGCGGCGACCTGCCTGATATCGGTGCAGTCGACCGTCTCGAAGGGTCCCGTTTCCTTCAGGGCGCCCTCGGGCTGCGTCCTGTTGATCCCCGCGACGACGTTACCGTTTCCGTAGATCCCGCGAAGCGCCAGGGTCAGCTCCGATCCGATCTGCCCGACGGCCCCCGTCACCAGTATCCGTTTCATCCTGCCGGTCCTCCTTATTCTCCGAAAAAGAGAAATTATATAGATATACGTCAAATTGTCAAATGGCACTTTTCATCGCTCGCACGGGCCGCATCCGGCCCCCTCCCGTCCAGCTCCCCGGATTCCGCCCCTGTTGCAGCCGGATGTGCTACAATACGAACCGTGCCGGCAGGCCGGGGATCGGCGTGGCCGGCGTCGGACATCGGTGCGCTTTTCAAGGGGGATGCTCCCGATGAATACGATCCGTTGGCTCGCGCTCCTCGCTGCGCCGCTGCTCATCCTCTCCTGCTTCGACGACGATCCGGTCAAGACGAAGAAGGACGATCCGGACCCGGTCTCTCCGTACAGCGGCACCTTCGCGATCGTCGATTCCGTCGATTACAATACCTGTTCCTCGCCTCCGGTGACATTGACGACGGTCAACGTCACGATCGAGGGAGACACGATATACTTCGGCGGATTCCTGGGGGGCTGGGACGAAGGGACCCTGACGGGAGCCGGTACCTCACCCGAAGTAACCGTGCCGGTTTCTCCGCCGACCTGTTACGGACATTACACCTTCTCCTTCGAGATCGTGTACTCGGACACCGATCATTTCTCGGGGTGGTACCACCTGGCGTACCGCAAGGACGCGGGGTGCCCGAATCCCGATCCCTGCGAGTACCTCTACCGGATCCGGGGCTCGCGCTGAACCGCTTCGCTACTCCTTCAACGGATCGAGCAGGAGCGCGTTGAAAACCAGCTTGAAGGTCCCCGCCGTCTGCGCCCGGAACTGAGGGTTGAAGCTGCAGAACACGAACTGACCCTTCCCCTTGCGCATCCATACCATCGCGGTCCGATTCGCGATCAGTTCCTCCTTTTCGATATACCCGCTCATGAGGATCTCCTTCTCCGGGAAAACGGCGATCACCCGGCGGTCCATGTCGAAGCGCGGCGGCGAGGTGCCGAAGGCCGCGCCGCCGCGAACGACGACACCCGCCTCGGTCCCCATGCCGAGGGTCAGAGGATGGCCTTCGAGAAGCTTCACGCGCAGGAGCGATCCGGGGCTGTAGAACCCTCCCTGGCGCAGCCGTTCGCCCATGGTCGAGAACGGCAGGTCGAAGTCCTCAGTTTCGTCCTTCCCGCGGGGAATCGCCAGGGTGCCTTCGAAAAGCTCCGTCGAGCGTCCCCAGGCCACCACCGTGCCGCCTGCGTCGACGAACCTCATCAGGCGCTCCACACCCTGTTTCCCGATACCGCCGTCGTACGCCGGCGGGTACGAGCTCGGGTAATAGTCATCCCCCCGCTTGCGCCTGCCGGTCATCAGGATCTCCTTGTCGCTGTCGGGAAAGACGAGCACGTCGAACTTCGCCGCAAGGTCGGTCCCGGCGAAATCGGTCGGGCGAAGCAGGGTGAACGGGATCCCGTACCGGTCGAATATGAACCTCGTCCATCCGGCGTCCATGTCGTGGAACCAGGTCTCGACGAGACCGATCCGAGGCACCCGCACCGGCGAGCAGCCGCGAAGGACCGCCTCGAGATCTCCCGCATCTTCGATGAAGTCCGGAGTCACCCGCAGACCCGAGAGCAGTTCGGCAATGCGGGTATCGCCTGACGGGTCGCCCGGGACGACGAATCCCCCCGTCGTCCAGGTCTTCCCACCCGCCGCGGCGGGTCCCCGCATGCGGAAGACGCCGAGCCCGCGCCCCGCAGCATGGAACGCGGCGAGGAAGCTCTCGTTGCTTTCGGCGGGGAAGATCGAGGCGACAACGACCCCCGACGGATCATCTCGCCGGTACTGTGATCCCGCCCCGAGCGGCTCGAGGGAGGCCTCGAGCTCTGCCGAACGCGTGCGGATCTCGTGCGCGACGACTCCGCGATGGAGGGGAAGCGACCAGCTCGCCACGTCGTACGGCTTGATCAGCTCGCCTCCCGGGGTATAGTGGCGTTCGGGGAAGGCCTGGGGCTCCATGACCTCCTTGACGAACGGCCGGAACGGCTGGGCGAGTGTCACGACGACGTCCCCCGCCTCGAACACGCGGCCGTCGATCTTCACCGGCCCCGTCAACCGGTGGACCAGGGCGCCGTGCTCGATCAGCAGGTCGACGATCCCCGCCGCTTCCGAAGGATCGCGCTGGACGACAGGCATGACGTAGTAGAACGGGGGCTCGCTGCGCCCGCGATCGACCTCGCCGCGGCAGAGGTCGTTGCGCACCCTGAGGATGTCCCCGCGGTGGTTCGAGCAGGTCTTGATGATCGACATCGTCGAGACGATCTCGTACTGCACCAGGTCGCCGAGCCGCCACCAGCCGCCGGGCCACGGATGGGGCATGTTGATGCTTTTCTTGTATTCGGCGAGCCCCTTGCCGGAGACGTGGAGCTCGTTCGGCTCGATGAATACCGGCGAGGCGATGTTTGCGCTGGCGCCCTCGGTGAGGAAACTTATCACGTTCTTCCAGTTGGAGGTCCCCGTCGATCCGGGCCAGTACTCGTCGAAGAGGTAATGTTGCGTCACGCCGGCCAGCCCGGCCGCCGTCATGTCCTTGAGCATGTTCGAGCCGAAGATCCCCATCCATGTCCAGATCACCGCGTCGATGTTCTCCGCTATCGGGTCATGATTGGGCGGCACGTAGTAGCGAACTCCCGTCGAGCCCATCTGGTGCTTCTCGACCATTACCTGCGGATACCAGACGGTGCTCTGAACCGCCGAGATCGCCTTCGTGTCCGACTGGCTGAGGATGACGAAATCCCGGTTGTTGTCGTGGCCGACATATTTATGGTAGAGACCAGGCATCGTGCTCCCGTCGTATTTCGTTCCGGCGTACTTCCGGTAATGCTCGACGATCATGTCCATGCCGTCGGGGTTATGGTTCGGCACCATCATGTAGACGACGTCGTCGAGCCATCGAAGCACCTGCGGATCACCGCTCGTCGCCAGATCCCAGGCGATCAGCGGAGCGGCCTGTGACGGAGCCACTTCCGTCGAATGCATCGAGAGCGTGGCGAGAAAGAAAACCGGCGCCCCATCGATCAATCCGGCCCGTTCCCGGTCCCCGATCGCCGGATCGAGAGCGAGTCGCCTGTTGATCTCTCGAAGATCGTCCAGCCGCGAGATGTTCGACTCCGAAGAGATAAAAGCGATGTACATCGTCCTGCCGAGCGGCGACCGGCCGATCTCGCGCAGCTCGACGCGCGGCGAGGCCTCGTCGAGCATGCGCAGGTAGCCGACCAGCTGACCGTAGTCCATAAGCTTTCCGTCGTCCCCCGGGGTGAAGCCGAAGTACTCGGCCGGCGTCTCGGCTACCGCCTGCGCCGAGGCCCCCGGCGACGTCCCCTGCACCAGTGCCGACAGGACAAGCGCTGCGGCGATGAGACTGGTCTTCATCCACTCCTCCGTTCTGCGATGCGCTGCACCGGTTCGGTACATGGTTCTTCCACGCCACCGCGCGCCGCGACCGGCGCGCCGGCGCTCGGAGCGTATCATGCTGGACGCCTCCCTCCAAACTGAAAAGCGGGCCGAAAAGCCGTTGACCGCACGCGCCGGATGCGTCCATACTGACAGGAGCGTCCGTCGGCCGCGGACGCAATCTCATACTGCGCAGGCCGTTATGCATACGGCCGCGCGAGCCGCTCCGACAATGCGAGAAAGGACGATGCGATGAGCGCGCCGCTGTGGACCCCTTCGGAAGAGCGCAAACGCTCGACGAACATCTACCGGTTCATGCAGTTCGTCGACGAGCGCCACGGCACCTCGTTTACCGATTACGACCCTCTCTGGCAGTGGTCGGTCGACAACATCCCCGACTTCCAGGCGGCGGTCTGGGATTTCATGGAGATAGTGCATTCGCGCCCGTACGACGAGGTTCTCGCGGACGGCGGCCGGATGCCGGGAGCCAGATGGTTCACCGGCTCGACGCTCAACTTCGCCGAAAACCTCCTGCGGTATCGTGATGGCCGTCTGGCGATCATCTTCAAGGGCGAGCAGCAGGAGCCGGTCCGGATCACATACGGCGAGCTGTACGACCGGGTCGCCCGACTCGCCCGCGCGATGCGCGAGGGGGGAATCCGGCCGGGCGACAGGGTCGCCGGATTCATGCCGAACATGCCCGAGACCATCATCGCGATGCTCGCCTCGGCGAGCATCGGGGCGCTGTGGTCATCGTGCTCCCCGGATTTCGGGATCAAAGGGGTGCTCGACCGGTTCGGACAGATCGAACCTCGCATCGTGTTCACCGCGAACGGCTACTCGTACAACGGGACGCTCTTCGATTCGCTCGGTCGCATATCCGACATCGTCGGACAGCTTCCCTCCGTAGAGACGGTCGTCGTCGTGCCGTACACCGTCGACGATCCCGATATATCGAGAGTGCCGAAGGCGGTTCATTACAGGGATTTCGTATCGGATCGCCGGGGTCTCGAGATCGAGTTCGAGCAGCTCCCGTTCGATCATCCACTCTATATCATGTACTCGTCGGGGACGACCGGGCTGCCGAAGTGCATGGTTCAGAGCGCCGGCGGCATTCTGATACACCAGATGAAGGAACTCTCGCTGCACACGGACGTCAGACGCGAGGATCGGCTCTTCTACTTCACCACCTGCGGCTGGATGATGTGGAACTGGATGACGTGCACCCTCTCGCTGGGGGCGACCATCGTTCTCTTCGACGGCTCTCCGTTCTTCCCGGATCCGGGGGCCCTCTTCAAGCTCGCAGCCGACGAGGGAATCACGATCTTCGGGACGAGCGCGCGGTACATCGCGGCTCTCGAGCAGGCGGGCGAGCGCCCCGGAGAGAAGCACGACCTCTCCGCCTTGAAAACGATCCTGTCGACCGGATCGCCGCTGCATGTCGGCGAGTTCGAGTACGTCTACCGCGACATCAAGAGCGATC
>JAQVGR010000256.1 GCA_028696635.1 Candidatus Krumholzibacteriia bacterium
AATTCTCCTTTTGCTCAATCTTGAGCTTTACTTTATAAGATTGTTCCAAAAGATAGAGGTTACTTAGATGGTACTTGAAAAATGGATAAATATCTCCGTGCTGCCGTGATCTCCCGGGATTGGCATGTTCGTGCACTGGATTGCCTGCGTGTCCCAATTCGTCAGATCGATACGCGAGGTCGAAAGACGAATGTCATATTCAGACGCACGCCCTAATTCTTCATTATCTCCAGGAGCCGTCCATGTGAGTGAAATCGAGTTGATTGTCGGGTCGATCGTTCTAAGATCGGTAATTGCCTCCGGAGGAGTGGTGTCGGAATGCGGTGGAACAACACGTTCCGCAGTGCATCCCGTCTGGAGCAAAAGGTGGATCAGCATGAGGCTGTTTAGAACATGGTAACGGATTCTGTTTCCATTGAATGCTTTCATATTATAGGGTCTCCCCTTAGTTTGATAGATGTCCAAGGGTCATGTCTTGAGACACGTTCGAACACTTCGGGACCGAAGCTAAGCTTCCGCTAGTTTCCTAGACGCTTTTCAGATTATACTTGAGTTTATAGAAGGAGCCCATGGGTAGCAAGAGATTTTCATTGGGGTTCAAGAAAGAGATGTCTGCATGCAACTACGAACGTAGAGAGTTCATAGAAGTGGTTTGGGATATAGCCGGAAGGAAGATTGACAAGCGTATGCGCCTCGGCGTGCCGATCCTCTACGTGGGGGTCGGCGAGTCTATCGAGGACCTCGAGCCGTTCGACCCGGGTGCCTTCGTCGAGGGGCTGCTGGGCGGGTGAGGGGCCGTTCGATCGGCCGGAGAACCGCGCCGGAGGCGGCGATCGCCGGGAGCATGAAGGCGGGACGGCGGCATGCACTATCTTGAAGAATCCCAGATCTTCCTTTTCCTCGTGCAGCTTCTCGTGCTCATGGGGTGCGCCCGCGGGCTCGGCGAGCTGTTCCGGAGATGGAAGCAGCCCACGCTGACCGCCGAGATCCTCGTCGGCGTGCTGCTCGGGCCGACCGTCCTGGGGAGGCTGCTCCCGGGGGTGCAGCAGGCGCTCTTTCCCCCTGACGCCGTGCAGCAGACGATGCTCGACACCGTCGCGTGGATCGGCGTGCTGTTCCTTCTGCTCGAGACGGGTCTCGAGTTCGATTTCTCCATCGCCTGGCGGAGGAGGGGCAGCGCCTTCGTGATAGCCGTCGCCGATGTCGTCATCCCCATGATCGTCGCATTCGCCGCGGTCGTGTGGCTGCCGGGGCGGTACATGGTCGACGCCGGCCAGAGGATCATCTTCTCGCTCTTCATGGCCACCGTGATGACGATCAGCGCGATGCCGGTCGCCGCGCGGGTGCTCCACGACCTCAAGCTGCTCAAGGCCGACCTGGGGTTCCTCGTCATGTCCGCGCTGGCGGTGAACGACATCCTGGGTTGGGTGCTGTTCACGATCATCCTCGGCGTCTTCACGACGGCGACCGGCGCAATCGGGGCGATTCCCCTCGTGGTCGGCAGCACGGTGGGGTTCGCCGTCCTCGCCCTGACGATAGGCAGGCGCGTCTCGATACGGGTCTTCGACTCGGTGAAGCGAAACGGTTTGCCGGAACCGGCGACCTCGCTGACGATCACGGTCCTTCTCGGGCTGCTCTTCGGCGCCCTGACGCAGAAGATCGGGATCCACGCCCTGTTCGGCTTCTTTATCGCCGGCGTCGTGGTGGGGGAGGCGAAGAGCCTTTCCGAGCAGACGCGCGGGGTCATCTCGCAGATGGTGCATTCCCTGTTCGTTCCCCTGTTCTTCGCCAACATCGGGCTCAAGATCGACTTCATCTCCGATTTCGACGCCCCCCTCGTCGCCCTGATGTGCGTGGTGGGGATCGCGGGACGGTACCTGGGGGCCTGGCTCGGCGTGACGTGGGCGCGCGTACCCCGCATCAATCGCGATCTGATCGCCATCGCCCACACGCCGGGGGGGATGATGGAGATCGTCATCGCCCTTCTCGCCCTGGAGGCGGGGCTCATCATCCCGGCGGTATTCGTGGCGATCGTCTTCAGCGCCGTCTTCTCGTCCGTCCTCATGGGGCCGTGGATGGCGGGATCGCTGGCCCGCCGGGCGGCCGTCGCGCCGGCGCAGTTCCTCGCGCAGGAGTCGGTGATCGCCGAGCTCGCCGGATCGAGCCGCGAACAGGTCATCCGCGAGCTCGCCGCGAGGATCGAGTGCCGCTCGGCGGCGGCCTGCGAGGAGTCGATCTTCGACAGCGCCACGGCCCGCGAGGCGGAGTTCGGCACGGCGATCGGATCAGGCGTGGCCATCCCGCACGCGAGGGTGGATCAGCTGAAGAACCCCGTCATCGCCTTCGGGCGATCGCGCAGGGGGATAGACTGGGACGCGCCGGACGGCGCGCCGGTCGAGCACGTCTTCCTCCTCGCGACCCCCGCCGGGACCGAGGACGTCCACGTGCAGATCCTCGCCTCGATCGCCGCGAGCATGGCGCCGGCGGAGAACCGCCGGCGGATCGGCGGCGCCCCTGACCGGCAGGCGCTCTACCGCACGCTGGTGGAGCTGCTGTCCGGGCGAAGGCCGACGGCCCGGTCCCCGCGCGAAGGATGAGTGCGGCGGCCGATCCCGACCGCCGCCCGTCACCCGGCCGCCATCCTTCACCCGCCCGTCACCCGGCCGCCAGCGAGCCCTTGACAGTCCCCCCGCGTTGGTGTAGATTTCCTCACGCAACCTTCGGGGCGGGGTGAAAGTCCCCACCGGCGGTGAAAGCCCGCGAGCGGACCGTACGGCCCGCCGACCCGGCGCGATTCCGGGGCCGACAGTGACAGTCTGGATGGGAGAAGGTCAGCGGCCGCCGCGCCAGCGGCGGCGTCATGCCATGTCGGACATTCTCCCGACGCATGCCCCGGACATCGAAAGCGGAAGAGACGGCGATGGCCGACAGATCGTTCTCTGCGAGACCCCGGGATACGGCTGATCCGTCGCCGGGCGCGAGACCTCAGGGCACGGCCGATCAGGCGACATACATGAGCCGCGCCCTCGAGCTCGCCGCACGGGGGACAGGGATGACCTTCCCCAATCCCCTCGTCGGGGCGGTCGTGGTCTCGGGGGGGGAGATCGCCGGCGAGGGGTTCCACGAGGGGGCCGGCCGGCCGCACGCCGAGGTCGTCGCGCTGGGCGAGGCGGGAGAGCGCGCGAGAGGCGGCGTTCTCTACTGCAACCTCGAGCCGTGCTGCCATCACGGCCGCACCCCGCCGTGCACCGACGCGATAGCGGCGGCGGGGATCTCGCGCGTCGAGTACGCGATCCACGATCCGGACGTGCGGGTGATGGGGAAGGGGGCGAGGCGGCTGCGGGAGCTGGGGATCGAGGCCGTCGGCGGGCTGATGGCCGGCGAGGCGATCGAGTTGAACCTTCCCTACGTGCACCGCCGTCTCACCGGGCGGCCGTTCATCGTTCTCAAGCTCGCCCTGACGCTCGACGGCCGGCTGGCCGGCGGGGGGGAGCGGTATCTCACCTGCGAGGCCTCGCGCGGATGCGTGCACGGCCTTCGCGCCTGCATGGAGGCGATCGCGATCGGGTCGGGAACCCTGCGCGCCGACGATCCCGAGCTCGACCGGCGGCTCTTCCCCGGATGCCTCGGCCCCCCGGTGCGGATGGTCTTCGATTCGGGGCTGAGCCTGGACCCCGGCCACCGCTGGCTCGGCCGCGGCGAGCCGGTGATTGTGTACTGCGGCCGGAAGGCCGATCCCGGGCGGGTCGCCCGCCTGCGCGACGCCGGTGCCGAGGTGGTTCCCCTTCCCGCCGCGGACGGCGGTCTCGACCTGGGC
>JAQVGR010000257.1 GCA_028696635.1 Candidatus Krumholzibacteriia bacterium
TCGACCGCACGAGCCGGCTCCCGTTCTCCTCGATGAACCCCTCGCCGGGCGACTCCGGGTGCGGCAGCGCCATGAACGGCGCCGAAAGCTCGCGGGACAGGTCGGGGAATACGAGCGAGACGGCCCTGAGAAACAGATCGGCGAGCGGCCGCAGGACGAGGTAGACCGGGCAGAGCGGGATCGAGAATATCCGGGCCGCGGCCGCCGGGCGCCCGACGGCGATCCCGACGCCGGTCACCGCGGCGGCGAGCTGTATCAGGACGGCGGGGACCGCCGCCGCGATCCAGGACGCCCCCCAGGGAAGCCGCGCCGCGTCGCCGCCGCAGAGCGGCGGGATCAGCGCCGCCGCCCAGGCGATGACGGCCGCCTCGAGACCGGCGAGGACGAGCACGGCATGGAGCCCGCCCCCCTGCATGAGCCTCGCGCAGCGGGTCCAGGTGACGCCTCTCGGGTAGAGCCTGTCGGCCCCGGTGCGCGCGACGACGAGCAGCGCGGCGAGACCGCCGGCAGTGACGAGCTGCGCGACCGTGGCGGCGCCGAAAAGGAGCAGATGCCGTGTCGGTTCCTGCATCATGACCGCCGGGCCGCTCAGAACAGCCGTTCGATGTCGCGACGGGACACGATCCCCTCGAGCGCCCGCCGCTCCGCCGCTTCCATCCTCGCCGCGCGGAGATCGGTCCCGTGGGAACGGCCGGCGAGGTGGCAGAGCCCGTGGGCGAGCAGCCTGAGCAGATACGCCCCCGGCGACACTCCCCTGCTGCGCGCCCCCGCCTCCAGCCGCTTCCAGCAGATGAGGATCTCCCCCCGCGGATCCTCCGGCGAGGCCCCCCGTCCGGTCCCGTAATCGAAGGTGAGCATCTCGGCCGCGCCCCGCCGCCCCTTGTACCTGCCGTTCAGCGCCGCCATCCGGCGCTCGCCGACGAGGGTCACCTCGACGGGGCGCCCGGCGCCGTCCACGCGCGCGGCGACCTCCGCCATGCGGGGGGCGGCCCGTTCAAACGCGCTTCTTCCGGTCACCGTCGGGCGGCTGCCGATCCTGATCTTCATGCTCTCCTTCGCTCTCCTTCTCCTCCTCGACCTGGGCGGGATACTGGATGCGGGGATGGAACGTCCCGGTGAGGAACTGTATGAACTGCTCCCGGATCACGGCGATGTCGTGGAGCGTCAGGCTGCTGTCGTCGAGCTCGCCGTCGTTCATCCGCGTCTCGAACAGCCTCGACACGAGCGCCCTGATGCGCGGCGCCGTCGGGTCGCGCAGCGACCTGACCGCCGCCTCGCACGAATCGGCCAGCATGATCAGCGCCGTCTCCTTCGACTGGGGCCGCGGGCCGGGGTACCTGAAATCGTCGATCTTGACGCTGTCGTGCGAATCGTACTCGAGGGCCTTGTTGTAGAAGAACGCCATCACCGTCGTGCCGTGGTGCTCGCGGATCGCGTCGACGACGACGGGGGGGAGCTTCTCCCTGCGGGCCATCTCGACCCCTTCCTTGACGTGGGAGACGAGGATCAGCGCGCTCATCGTCGGCGCGAGCTTCTCGTGCTTGTTGAAGCCTTCCGCCTGGTTCTCGAAGAAGTACTCGGCCTTGGCGAGCTTGCCGATGTCGTGGTAGTACGCCTGGACCCGGGCGAGCAGGCCGTTCGCCTTGACCTCGTGCGCCGCCGCCTCGACCATGTTCCCCACCATCAGCGAATGGTGGTAGGTCCCGGGGGCCTCCATGATGAGCCGCTTCATCAGCGGCCGGTTGAGATCGCTCAGCTCCATGAGGGTGAAGTTGGTCGTCACGCTCGAGAGGGACTCGAAGATCGGCAGCAGGAACATCACGAGGATCGTGCAGGTGAAGCTGCTCGTGATGCCCCACAGCGATCCGAGGAGGAACTCCCGCGCCGTCAGCGCCTGGGATGCGCTGAAGCTCGCGATGCCCATGATGTAGGCGATCGACACGTACAGGAAGATCGTGTAGAAATTGCGCCGCTCGTGCAGCTTGGAGATGCTCACGATGGCCGCGGTGCCCGCGATGATCGATATGAACACGAGGCTGGCGGGGAGATCGGTGTGCGTGACGATCATCAGCGCCGCGAACATCGTGAATATCAGCGCGGTGAGCGTACCGAAGAAGGCCGTCGCGGTCAGGGCGACCAGCGCGACCGGGATGAGGTACTCGTCGAGCAGCGGCAGGCGCACGACGAGCGCCGTCAGGAGCAGGTAGAACAGCACGATGACGAACGTCAGCGTGACCTTCTCGGAATCCTTCAGCAGGCGCCGGTCGAACCGGTACAGGGCCGTGCCGAACACGGCGAGCAGCATCAGCATGCGCAGGATCTTGCTGATGAAGAGGAAGTCGAGCTTCGTGTGAGACGTGGACAGCTCGAGCCGCGTCCTCGCCCGCTCGAGCGCCTCGAGCATCTCCACCTGCCGGCGCGTCACCCGGTCGTGCTTGGCGATGATACGCTGGTTCTTCGACACCTGATACTCGCGCTGCACGGCCTGGACCGCCGCTTCGCGGCGGCGCTGCGTTTCCTCGGCGTCGTAGATCATGTTCGGGCCGATGTGCGACCTGACTATCGCGTAGTACAGCCCGCGCGCCTCTTCGCTGCCTCCCGCCACGCCGGCCGCCTGCTCGAGTATCACCGTCTCGAGCTGGGCCTGCTCGAGGAGGCGGGTGACCGGCACGAGCCGCTCGATGTCCCCGTCGAGCAGCGTGATGTGCGCGTAGCTGCGCCGGCGCAGGGGGGAGCCGTCGTTGAGGACGCCTCTCTCGAACAGCCGCCGCTGGACGGCCAGTCCGTCCTCGAGTATCCTGCGCCGCATCCCCGCTTCGAGCAGAAGACCGACCGGCTCGCGCGAGAGGCCCGGCGCCACGTCCCTGATCATCTCTACCCGCCGCTCCGGGGGGAGCGAATCGACGGCGGCGATCTCTCCGACGCGCCGCATCAGGCTGCGCAGGTCGTCGGGAAGGTTCTCGACCGTCTCGCCTCGCAGCCGGTAGACCGGCGGGATCTCGACGGCCGCCTTGGCCCGGTTGATCTCGATCTCCTGGGCGCTCAGGGGCACGATGAAGGTGAACGGCGCGATCACGTCGACATCGGCTATATCTCCGTCCTGGAACCGGATCTCCCTCGCCTTGCGCGTCGGGGGAAAGAGGATGATCGAGAGCGCGAGGAATATCGCCGTGTACAGGAACGGCAGAAGCCGCCAGTCCCGGCGGAGCGCGGCGGGATTGACCGCCTTGAGCACCCGGCGCGGCAGCGAGCCCGAGCTTCGCCGCTCTCCGTTCGCCGATCGTTTCTCAGCCATCGCAGCCCTCCGGCGCGTCCGCTCGGGGCGCCTCCGCCGCGGGTTCGTCCCCGGGGGCACGGGTCCCGATACCGGTGAACGCCCTGATGATCCGCTTGACGAGCCGGTGCCGGACCACATCCTCCTCGCCGAACCCGATGAAGACGATCCCTTCGACGCCGGCGAGGATCCGCTGCACCGCGACGAGCCCCGAGGCGTTGCGGTCGGCAAGATCGATCTGCGTGATATCGCCGGTGACGATCGCCTTGGCGTTCACGCCGAGGCGCGTGAGGAACATCTTCATCTGCATCACGGTGCTGTTCTGAGCCTCGTCGAGTATCGCGAAGGCGTTGTTGAGCGTCCGTCCCCGCATGTACGCCAGCGGGGCCACCTCGAGGACCCCCGCGTCGATCATCCGCTGGGTCTTGTCCGCTCCGAGCATGTCGTGCAGGGCGTCGTAGATCGGGCGAATGTACGGATCGAGCTTCTCGCGCAGATCGCCGGGCAGGAACCCGAGGTTCTCCCCGGCCTCCACC
>JAQVGR010000258.1 GCA_028696635.1 Candidatus Krumholzibacteriia bacterium
CGCACGACGAGCTCGTTGACCGCCTTCTCGACGCGCTCGAGCAGATCGGCGCCGGCGGGGCCGTCGAGGTCTATCGTCGAGGTGCGCTCGCCCAGATGGAACCCCACCGTGGCGCGGCGCGCCGCGTCGGCGAAGACGCGCGAGAGCAGATGCTGGCCGGTGTGCTGCTGCATGTGATCGAAGCGGCGGCTGCGGTCGACGACCCCCTCGACCGCCGCCCCTTCGTCGAGCGCGCCCTCGACGAGGTGGAGGACGCCGTCCCCGTCCTCGATAACCCGCCGCACGGGAAGCCCCCCGAGGGTGCCGCGATCGTCGGGCTGGCCGCCGGACTCGGGATAGAAGTACGTGCGGTCGAGGCGCACCGCGGTGAGGCCGTTCTCCGCCGGTTCCGCCCCCCGCACCATCGCGGTGAATATCATCGTCAGCGGGTCGTCGAGATATCTTCGTTCTCCGGGATCCATCGCCGGCGATTCTACCGCGCCGCTCGGCGGCTGACAACGGAATTGCGCGCGGCGGGGCGCGGCGCGGCGGGGATGCAGGGACGGGGATATTCGATTGACCGCGCCGCGGCGGGGATACTACCCTGCATCCGTGAGACGACCGCTCTCCCATACGACCGCAGCGCTGGCTCTTGCCGCCCTCTTCGCCGCGGCGGCTCGCGGGTCGGCGGCGGGCGCGGCGGCCGGCTCGCTGGAGGGACGAGCCGTCCTCGCCGTCTCGGTCTACGGCGACCACGACCTCGACCGGGGGCTGGTCGCGCGGACCTTCGGGCTCGGCGCGGGGGATCCATATTCGGGCCGTGCCGCCGAGGAGGGACTGCTGCGCGTCGGGGAGCTCGCCGGGGTGCGGCATGTATCGCACAGAATCGAGACCGACCCGAGAGCGGACGGCCTCTTCATCGTCCTGATCATCGACGGGGAGCCGACCCGTTCGATCTCCCCCCTGATCAGCCGCAACTTCGCCGACCGGATCGGAGTCGGCGCCTCGCTGACCGAGCGGAATTTCCGCGGGCTCAACGAGCGGCTGCGCCTGTCAGTTCTGGTCAACGGCCCGGTGATACTCGGGGCGAGCTGGACCAAACCCTCCCTCGCCGCGGCGGCGAAGATCGGGGTCGAGATCTCGGCGGCGTACCGCCGGTACTCCTGGCCGTATCCCTCCTTCGCCGATCTTCTGGTCGACGACCGCATCGACCGGTTGGAGGGGTCGTTCGGCGTGCGCTTCAACCCCGCGGACGCCCTGTCGATATATATAGCGCCGGGGCTCGAGCATGTCGACGCCGGCGAGCCGATGCTCGACGGGCAGGGGACCGGCGGCGTTCCCCGAGCCCCCTCGGGGCTGCTCGCCACCGCGGAGGCCGGCTTCGACCTCGTCAGGCTCGACCGGGATTTCTACCCGCGTTCGGGGATCCACGCCGGCGCGGCGGTCAGATCGTGGGGGATCGTGCAGGACGAACCGCCGTTCGAGATGACGCGCGCCACCGCCCGAGCCACCGCCTTCGTCCCCCTGGGCCGGATGGTCCTCGCCGTGCGCTCGCGCGGCGCGATCAGCGAGGGGGATGTCCCCGCCTATCTCTACGAGCACCTCGGCGGAGCGGCGACGATACGCGGGCACGAGTTCGGCGTATTCCACGGGGAGAACAGCTTCCTGCTGAGCGGCGACCTCCGCATCCCGCTCAACCACGGGGATCTCTCCGATCTCGGCAACCCGATGATCCTCGTCTCACTCGATCTGTTCGCCGACACCGGCGCCGCATGGAACGGGGGCGAGTCGCTCGGCACCGAGCGGATGCACAGCGGCTTCGGGCTGGGGCTCGATTTCATACCGAAGGAGGGGTGGCTGCTGAAGGCGGGGTACGCCTGGCCGATGGACACCGACGGCCGGTGGTTCTTCGACATCGGGACGAGCTACTGATTCAGCCGGCGGACAGCGCCGCGGCGGCGAGCATCGCGCACCCGGCCGCGAGCGGCACGGTGATGTTGTCGTCGAGGCGCGGGATCGGCACAACCTCGATGACCGCCCCGGCGAGGGCGCCGGCCGCGGCCAGAACGCTCGAGGGGACGAAGGCCCTGATCAGCCCGAAGCTCACCAGGGCGTTCGCCGCAGCCCCCTCGAGGCTCTTCCCGGCGATCCTGATCCGCCCCCAGCGCCTGCCGACTATCGCCGCCGCCGGGTCGCCGGCGGCGAGGCTGATGATCGCGCCGATCGCGGCGAACCGCGGAAAGACGAGCACGGCGAGCAGGAGCGAGGCGGCATAGTAGAGCGAGGTGGTCGGCCCCCGCTTCTCCTTCTCCGATGCGAGCGGACCGAGATACTTCCAGAACAGCCGGTCGCCGGTCGCCGAGCGCCAGCGCCAGACGTCGATCGCGGCCAGGGCGGCGACGGTGAAGGCGAGGGTTCCCAGGGCGGGGAGCTTCGACGGGGCGAAGCGCACGAGCAGGACGACGACGATCGCCCCCCCGGCAAGATGCCACGCCTTGCGCAGGTAGTTCACGCGGCGGCCCTCGTTCGCTCGCTGCCCATCGTTTCCCATCACGCCCCGTTGTGTCCGGTCGTTCCCCCCGATACCCGTTCGCTTCCCTGTCGCACGACCCCGTTATAGCCCGAAAGGGACAATTTCGCAAGGTCTTCTCACATTTACCATATTGACGCCCGCACGGCGGGTCTGGTATAATTCCTAAGTTGGAACGACCTAAATCAGCGCGCTCAGAAACCCGTTATTTCCCCGTTTTTGAAAGGAAGACTCCCATGAAACACGGTGTTCTTGCACTCCTGTTCGCCGGCATCATCCTTATGTCTTCGGCCGGAGCAAACGCGATTCAGCTGGATGCTGATTGCTACGGTTGGTCGTTCAGTGTCTCGTTCACGGTACCGGCCGATATCGAGTACACGATCGATCTTTATCAGGGTGGCTCGATAGTCTGGACCTTCACGGAGACCTATAGCGCCACCCCGTACGAGGTGCTTAACTTCTCAGGTACATGGGGCATGGAACTGTGCGGCGACTACACTGCCCACATCGATTTCAATTACGATATGGGACAGGGATGGAGAGTCATCTACTACGACACCGACTTCACCTGCGAGTGCGAGGAATACGGCTGCACCTACACGCCGGGATACTGGAAGAACCATCCTGACGCGTGGCCGGTCGATCTCCTCGTCGTCGGCGGCGTGGACTACTCGCAGTTCCACCTGCTGCAGATCTTCGCTCTGGATACCGGCGGCGACATGACGATCAAGCTGTTCCACCACCTCGTCGCGGCCAAGCTGAACGTCCTCAGCGGCTCTGATCCCTCGATCCAGCCGACGATCGACGCGGCCGACGCCTTCCTGATGGACTACCCGCTCTTCAGCAACCCGAAGGGAGCCCTCAAGGATATGGCGGAGGCACTCAAGGACGAGCTCTGCGCCTACAACGAGCTCCCGTGCCCCGAGGACGACGGCGACATGGAGATGCTCGAGGCGAGCCCGAGGGCGATACTCAACGCTCCGGCGGCAACCGAGGAAACGAGCTGGGGCGCCCTGAAGAAGAAGATGTAGTAACGCGCCGCCCCTGAACGGCAGCGTCACGAGGGAGCGCTCTTCGGAGCGCTCCCTTTTTTTATGCGTGAGACCGGCCGGCGCTCAGGCGGCCGTGGGCCGGCGCAGGACGAACGGAGCCGCCGCCGCCGCGTTGACGGCGACGAGGACGAGCAGGACGAGCCTGCCGAACCGGCAGTAGAGGGTCGGTCCGTACGGCCTGTGCACGGGGACGAGGAGCAGCCCCTCGTCGTCGAGCCCGATCCGGTCGATCACCCTTCCGGCCG
>JAQVGR010000259.1 GCA_028696635.1 Candidatus Krumholzibacteriia bacterium
GCTGGCCGATCCGCTCGGAGTTCTCGATCGTCGCGTTATACAGGTCCTCGCCGACCTTCATCTCCCCCGAGAAGACCCGGATGAACGAGAGGTCCCCCAGATGCTTCTCCGAGAGGGCCTTGAAGACGAACCCGGCGGTCGGCTCCGACGGCCCGACCGGTATCTTCTTCACGGCGCCCGAATCGTCGTACGCGTCGACCTCGGCGAGCCACGCCGGAGAGGGAAGCATCGAGACGATCACGTCGAGCAGCTGTCCGACGCCGCCGCCCGTGAGGGCGCTTGTCGCAACGAGCGGCACGAAGGTCCCCGCCCGGCAGCCGGCCGAGAGACCCTGGCGCAGCTCGGCGTCGCTGAGCTCGCCGCTCTCGAGGAATTTCTCGAGGAGCGAGTCGTCGGCCTCGGCGGCGAAATCCATCAGCTTGCGATGCCACTCCCTCGCTGCGCCGGCGAGATCGCCCGGGATCTCCTCCTCCGTGAACGAGCCGCCCGCGCCGGCTTTCAGCGCCTTTTTGCCGATCACGTCGACGATCCCTGCGAATGAATCGCCCTGCCCTATCGGGAGCGTGAGCGGCATCACGTGCGCGCCGAGGTATTTCTGCACGTCGGCGAGGCACTTCTCGAAGTCGGCATGCTCCTTGTCCATCTTGTTTATGCAGACGACCCGGGGCAGCCCCCGCCGGTCAAGGTAGCGCCAGCCCTTCTCGGTGCCGATCTCGACTCCCGCGTCGGCGCCGACCACGATCACCCCGCCTTCGACGACGGAGACGGCACCGAGGACCTCGCCGACGAAGTCCTCGTACCCGGGGGTGTCGATGATATTGATCTTCGTCCTGTCATGCTCGAGCCAGGCGAGACTCGAGTAGATGGAGATCTGCCTTTCGATCTCGTCCTGCGAATGATCGAAAACGGTGTTGCCGTCCTCGATGCGCCCGATGCGGGTCGTCACGCCTCCGGCAAAGAGCGCCGCCTCGCCGAGGATCGTCTTGCCGGAGGCCTGGTGGCCCAGAAACGCGACGTTCCTGATATGATCGATCGAATACGACTTCAAGAGTACCTCCTGTCATTGTCTGTCCGGATGACCGCCGGCTCCGGGCCGCGCGGGAGTCCGTCACCTCGCCGAGAGCCCCTGCAGCATCAGCAGGGCGATGCTGATCACCCACACGACGACGGTCGCCGCGACCGCTTTCCCCCTGCTGATGCGGAAGATCGCCGCGATGCCGAGGGTAAACACGATCAGATACCATATCTGGAAGACGCTGAGGCTGTCCATGACCGCCCGCGCGAAGTTCCCCGCTTCTGAGAACCAGGGAAGCGCCGCCATCCCGAACGAGACCCGCGCGTCGCCGCTCGACTCGATCGTCTCGATCCCCTTCATATGCAGTATCCCCAGCCGCAGCCCCTGCTCGACGACCCCGATCAGTCCGGCAAACTGCATCAGGCAGAGGACCTTCTTGAATCCGGACCGGCCGCTCGCCAGATTGACGGTTATGTTGACGATCGCCGCGATGATGACGAAGATGAGAAGCATGGCGAGCGGCGCGAGGATCAGGCCGACGAACCCGAAGCGGCGCATCGCGTCGAGCTGCGCCTCGAGCTGCTCCGGCGGGAGATCCCGCGGGTTGAGCCCGGCAACCTGCAGGTTGACCGGTTGGCCGATCCACGCGATGACCACGGTGAGAACCGCGATGACGATCCAGGGCTTCCACCAGGCAAGCCCGGCCGCGATGCGGTGGAATACCTTCTGCGGATCGACGAAGATCTCCACCAGGGAGATCCAGAGCCCTCCTGACGGCTGCCCCTCCACAGACGCGCTCGAGCCCCCCGCGGGACCAGCGCCCGAATATCCGTTCATCGCCAACTCCCTGTGATGATAACCGTGCAAGGCGGCCGCCGGCCCCGGCGCCGCCCCTCGGCGGAACACCGACTAACATAAGACGCGAGCCCCTGTCGTGTCAACAGGGGTCATGATGAAGGGGGCGGCTGCGCCCGAGCGCCGCCGCCCCCCGTACGCTGGTCCGGTCCCGATCCGGTCAGTCGGCCTTTTCCATTTCCCTGAGCCTGCCGCGCAGCTCCTCGAGCTGCTCCTCGAGCTCCTTCATCTTCTCTTCGAGCCGCTGCTCATCGAGCTCCTGGATCCGTATGGCCCTCATCTCGGGGATACGCACCTTGTAATCTTTCAATGCCTTGCCGTGCTCCGAGCGGATCAGTCCGAGAGCGGGCCCGCCCGAACGCTCGACCTTCACCGGTATATCCGTCTTCGCCCCTCTGCGGATGACGGTGACCGTCACGTCTGCGTCCTCCTCGACGTCTTCGAGTGCGTCGATCACGTCGTCGTACCTCGACACCTTCGCGCCGGCGATCTCGACGATCACGTCTCCGTCCTTCAGACCCGCCTTCGCCGCAGGGGTGTCGTCGTAAACCTCCAGGACGAGCACCCCCTCGCCGGGGCGCACGTCGAAATAGGGAGCCAGGTCGTCGGAGAGATCATGCAGCGAGACTCCGAGCACGGCCCGATCCGTGATCAGCGACCAGACTCCGCCCCTGTCGCCGAAGATATGCGCGCCCGCAGGCTCGCCCAGCTTGTTCATGATCATGAAGGAACGCTCGAGATCGTCCTCATCGATATCGACAGTCACATACGATGTCCTGCGCTCGGCAAGCGCCACATCGACGGTTTTCTTTCCGCCCTCCCGGTAGAGCACTATCTCGACCGTGTCGCCCGGTTTTCGGGTGGAAACAAGCTCGCCAAGCTGCCTGCTCCCCTGAACCGTCTCGCCGGCGAACAGGAATATCACATCGCCTTCCTCTATTCCCGCCTCCTCCGCGGGGCTGTCCTCGATCACCTTTGTCACCAGCACGCCGGACGACTTGGGGTAATCGCGCTCCCTGCGTCCTTCGTCGTCGATATCCTCCATGTATATACCGAGAAATGCGCCGGTGTCCTCTACCTTCCTGACCTTCTTGTCGTCGACGACGATTTTCGTCTTCTTCTGGGCGTCCGCCCGTCCCGCCAGCGCGAATGAAATCGCCGCGATGATGGTCAACGATATAAATATCTTCCGCTTCATCTTCAGGACCGCCGCCGCTGCGGCGCGTCCCTCACCTCCTTGAGGGGCCTCCGATTCCGTGGTTCGTCTCTCTCATGCCTGTATATCCCCCGAAGGACGAAAAGTTTCATGTTTTTTCGGGAAATACGCGGGGTGGAGAAACGAGATCGCGCGCATCGCGCGTGGATCAGGTGATGCGCTCGAAATCCTCGAGGGGGCCGGAGATCTTCTTCTGTCCCTCGATGACCCGCAGTGCCGCGGGGGCAGCGGCGGGACGCTCCTCAACGTGGCGCGTCGTCTCGGCCTTCTCCCACGAGGAGAGCCTGCCGCCGGCGAGCCAGGTCGCGATCGCCGCCAGCGCCGCGCCGTTGACCATCACGAAGTAGAACGGCACGAGCAGGACGCGCGATTTCACGCGTCCCCGCCTGAGGATCGCTCCCGCGACCGCCGAAGCGTAGAAAACGTTCTGGAGAACGAAGAATGCGCGGAAGAACGGTCCATCGAGGAGCATGATGTTGACGGCGTAGAGCACGGGCAGGAGCGCGCCGACGTACCACCGCAGCAGCTTCCGTGAAATGAACTGGAACGACCGCAGCGAACCGCCGAAGGCATGCCGCAGGTGGTGGTATCCGGTCAGACCCCGCACGATGATCCGCCGCTTCCGGCTGAACTCCTCCCGGAAGAAATAGGTCGACCGCTCGTACGCGACCGCTTCACCGTCGTACACGGCTCCGTAGCCGAGCTGCGCGAC
>JAQVGR010000260.1 GCA_028696635.1 Candidatus Krumholzibacteriia bacterium
GCGCAAGTACGCCGAGACGAAGGCGATCGAGGCGCAGGAGTTCAACATCGCCGTGACCGACTGGGAGGTCGAGCGCTACATCGACAAGTGCTGACGCACCGGGCGGCGTCGATGGAACGCCCCCCCCGCCGGCCCCCCGCAGGGGCGCACCGGCGGGGGGGTTGACACGTGCGGCGCCTCCGTGCTACAATGGTTCCAGTGACGGAACGAACTCTCTCCTCCTCTTCCGTTTCCCTGCGTAGCCGCATAGAGACTATCTAAATCGGCTAAATCAGCGAGCCTGTTATCCACGTTCCATATAGACAGACAGGGTGATGACGATGCGTCACGCAATTGCAATCGTATTGACGGTCATGATGCTCGCCGCCTCTTCCGCGGCGAGGGCATCCGATGCGCCAGGGTTCTCCGCATGGGCCTCGGGCAAGAGCGGCGAGCTCGACAGACAGTGGCTTTCGGTCACCGGGAGATGGTCCCCGGCGGCAGGATCCCCGGACGGTATATCGACCGGCTCACGCCTCGGCCGCCCCGGCGAGCGGAGCCGCACCGGATTTCGCGGCGCTCCGGCGCCGTCCCTGCCCGCCCCCGGGATCGGCGCGGACTGGACGCGCGCCGATCTCCCGTTCACGACCTACGACGACGGTATGCTCCTGCTGAACTCGACCCGCAAGCGCCCCGGTCCGAGCCGCGGGGTATCGATGCTGAGAAGCCCGGCCCGGGCCACGCGGGGCGATACCGGCGCCGGCCGCACCGCGTTCAGCAGGAAGGCCGAATTCACGCATGTGATCCATACGAAGGGGCGGAACGCGGGGGACCGCATCTCGGCCCCGCTGCACAACCGTATCACGAAGCGATCGATGACGAGGACCCCCTCCTCCCTGCACGGGGCGAGCCGCGCCCGCCGCCAGCCGAGCAGGGGGCGGTGGTGATAGGAGTGGCGAGCATGTCGGGATTCCTTACAGAATATCGGGTGGGGATAAAAACCCAACGTCCTGCCGATGTAACTTGCACTATGGCAGTGAGATATCTGTTGGCCCTCCGTGGCACGGCGCTTGCGGGATATGAGGGCAGAATCTCATGAATGGGATCGAATGTAAAGGATCCCGACACACACGAAGGAGCGGTGCCATGAAGAAGATACTACTGATCGGTCTCGTACTGGCGCTTGTCGCCGCGTACGTCGGCCCGGCCTTCGCCGTGCCCCGCCTGCAGACCTACATCGTCGACTCCAAATATCACTACATGTACAAAAGCCAGGATTACGGGAGCTGGATCTCCAACAAGAGCCAGTTCGACCTCAAGGTCGTCGGGTACTGGGGCTCCGAGGGGAACAGCGGCTCGGGATACCTCGATCGCCCGATCCTGCGCCAGCCTGCGTACGACTTCATGGACTGCTATCTCGCGATGAGGGTTCCGACCGGCCAGTCCGGCACCATATACATCAACGGCGTCGAGATCACGACCTTCGAAAGGTATTTCAGCGCCGTTCCCGACGGCACGAGCCCGGCCTGGACCCTTCCCCTCTCGGGCCCCGCGCCGCTCTTCGGGAGCAGATACAATTTCTCGGAGATCGGCAGGATCGACAATGACCAGGTGAATGCATGGCACTACGGTCACGGCTCGATCACTTCCCCCGGATGGGGCGACGAGATCATGCTCAACGTCGTCATCCGCGGGTTCGAGTGGGCCCACTTCGACGCGATCGGCGTCGATTCCCAGGGACGGACCTGGACCAACGAGCAGTGGCACGACTCCTCCTACTACGCCACCCCCGAGCCCTCCACGCTCGGCCTGCTCGGCATCGGGCTGCTCGGGATAGCGCCGCTGCTCAGGCGCAGGAAGCACTGATACTCCGTTCATACCCTTGTTTTGAGGGCGGGCGCGTTCCATCGGGCGCCCGCCCGTTTTCGTTTCGGCCCATCCCGCGGCATAGTTCTTGTTAAACAGAGCGATTGCGTCTATATATGAACCCGATGGGCGGCGCGCTCCAGCGGCTGCGCGCCGCGGAAGGAGCGTCCCTCGTGTCGGCCAGCGAGATCGATCGGTCCCCGGGCGCCCGCCGTCTCGACGCCGCGCTGCTGGCGGCCGCCTGCGTCCTCTTCGCCGCCCTCTACGCCCCGGTCGTCCCCGGGCTGTTCCGCCAGTGGCTGGACGACGAAAACTACCGCCACGGCCTCCTGATCCCGCTGATATCCGCGCTGGTCCTGTGGCGCCGCCGCGGCGAGCTGCGCGCCGCCCCGGCGGGGGGAGGGACGGCGGCGGGGGCCGCGCTCCTGGCGCTCGCAGCGGTCCTGCTGATCGGCGGCACGGCCGCGGCGGAGCTCTTCACCACGCGCCTCTCGCTGCCGCTCTACCTGCTCGGCGCCGTGCTGGCGATCCGCGGCGCGCACACCGCGCGGATCGCCGCGCCCCCGATCCTCTTCCTGCTCCTGATGGTGCCGCTTCCCTATATCATCTACTACAAGATCACCTTTCCGATGCAGCTGCTCAGCGCCCGTCTCAGCGCCGGCGCGCTCGATGCGATCGGGGTGAGCGTCGCCCGCAGGGGGAACATCCTGACCGTTCCCGGGTACACCCTCGAGGTGGTGGCCGCCTGCAGCGGCCTGCGCTCCCTGATGACGATGTTCACCCTGGCCCTCGTCTTCGCGCTGCTGACCGGCCTTTCCTGGAAACGCAAGGCGGTCCTGGCGCTCTGCGCGGCGCCCGTGGCGATCGCCGCCAACACGATCAGGCTCGTCGTCACGGCGCTCGGCGCCTGGGCGATCGGGCCCGAGTTCGCCGACGGGCCGCTGCACGAGGCCTCGGGGCTTATCGTATTCGCGGCGGGCTTCCTGCTGCTCGCCCTCTGCCTGGGGATACTGACATGGACGCGTCCTCGACGAAACGGATCGCAGCGGTCGCCGTCGTGACCGCGGCGCTCTGCGCCTACACCTGGGCGCTTCGCCTGCGCGAAGCGCCGGCGCCGACGCCCCCCCGGTGGGACCGCATACCGGCGGCGGCGGCGGGATATGCCGGCCGCGACGAGATGATTCCTCCCTGGTCGCTCGCCGAGCTCGGCGCCGATACGACCTTCGCCCGCGCCTACGTCGATCCCTCGGGAGAGCGGATCGAGCTGTTCATCGGATACTTCTCGGCGCAGCAGGAGCGCTCGCAGATCCATTCGCCGAAACACTGTTACCCCGGCTCAGGTTGGGATATACTCTCGGAAGGCTCTCTGATGCTCCGGCTGCCGGGACGGGCCGAGCGGGCGCGCAGGCTGGTGATCTCCGACGGCATCGAGAGCCGTCTCGTCGTCTACTGGTTCGCCATGGGGGGGCGCGTGATCTCGAACGAGTTCGCCCTCAAGTGGAGCCAGATGACGAGCGCCCTGCTCGGCCGGCAGCAGTCGGCGGCCTTCGTCCGTTTCTCGATCGGGCTCGAGGCCGGGCGGGAGGATGAAGCCCGGCGGAGGCTCGCCGCGTTCATCGAACGGATCGCCCCCGGGGTGATAGACGCCTTCGGACAGCCGGAGCGGGGCGAGCAGGAAGGATGATCCGATGGCGGAAACCCTCGTCCAGGAAGACGCCGAGAGCCTCGAGCGCCGCAGCCTGAGCCGGAGCGCCGCCGCCGCAGCATCGGCGCTGCAGGAGGCCCTCGGGATGCTGGTCAGCCCCCGTGTGGCCCTGCCGTACCTGGCCTGGCTCGCCCTGCAGCTTCTGCTGATGGCGGCCTATCTCTTGTGGAACGCCGGGCCGGCCGCGTCCTTCTGGGCCCGGTTCGTCCCCGGGATCCCCGCGGAGACGCTCGGG
>JAQVGR010000261.1 GCA_028696635.1 Candidatus Krumholzibacteriia bacterium
TCGACTCCCCGGCCTTCCGCCGGACACCGTATCGCCGCCGCTCTCGATGGTTTGCCGGCGCGCTCGGTGATAGCCTCGGATCCGGCGACGAGCTACCTCGTCTCGGCGTTCACCGATCACTTCGTCGTCGTGACTCTCGATCAGCACGGATCCCCGTCGGATTCCACGGTGTTCGAACGCATGGCCCGGGTTCGAGACCTGTTCGATCCCCGGCTTCCGCTCGAGGCGAGCGCAGCCTGGCTTACGAGGGAACAGATCGATTACATTCTCCTCGATGCAGGAGGTTTCGAAGCAGGAGACTTCTTCGGCGTGACGGCCTTTCTGGAACCCGGCGCAGTGCTCGAAAAGCTCCGTTCCAGGCCGGACTGTCTTTCGGAGTCTCAGCGGGGAGACGGCATGCATCTGTTCGCAGTCGTCCGACAGTGGGCTGCAGCCCTCGATACGGCGGCCTCGATCCGGATGCCGCGGGAGTGCCCGCGCGCTCAGGGGGATGCCCCCCCCATGAGATCTCTGGGGCCTTTCACGCTGGCGCGGTTCGAAACGAAAGCGGACACGGTGTCGGCGGGGGACACCGTCGCCGTGGAGTTCTGCTGGACGCTCGACGCCCCTGTGGGATTCGGGCTCCCGTATTACTGGACTCTCAGATTCGATTCGCCGTTTCCGCGGGGCGCGCTGTACGGCGAGTGGTACGGCAAGCAGTACCGGCGCCTGGTAGAGCGCCGAAACGGAGAGTTCTACCGATTCACCGCATCGGGGAGGATCGCTTCAGGCACCGCCCTTCCGGATGTGTGGCCGGCGGGAGCGCAGGCGGCGCAGAGCGCATCGTTCGTCCTGCCCCGCTCAGTCGCTCCGGGGGTCTACACGATCCGTGTCTGCGTCGAACAGCGGGCGTATCTGCCCAACCGGACGCCGGCCGATTACCTTCGGAACGAGGATTCCCTGTGGGGAGAGGCGACGGCGACTGTCACCGTCACCGCCCTCGGATCGCCGCGGAAGGACTGAGTGGATGGAAGATCGCATCAGTGTCATCTACATCTCGAGCGCGGAGTACTGCGGCGGAGCGGAGCGTTATCTCGAGCTTCTCGCGGGGAACCTCGACCGAATGCGGTTCGATCCGGTGCTCGTCACCCTGGGCGCACCGGGGCTCGCCGGGCTCCGGGCCGCGGCTCGCCGCGATGGAGTCGAGGTCGTCGACATCCTGTGGCCCTCGATCTTTTCAGCATCCGGATGGCGGCGGCTTCGCTCGGCGATAGCGGATCGGCGGCCTTGTCTCGTGCACTGCAACCTTCCCGGACCGTACGATTGCCGCTACGGCATTCCGGCCGTCTGCGCCCGCAGAGCGGGAGCGCGGGGGATCGTGACGACCGAGCATCTTCCGATGGTGCCCTCGTTCGTCAAGGCGAGGGTGCTGCGCGGCATCAGCGCGCGAGCCATCGATCGCGTCATAACGGTGAGCCGCGACAACGCGTTCTATCTCGAGAGACTCCACCGCGTCGCTCCGTCGCGGATACGCGTCGTGTACAACGGGATCCCCGATCCCGGCATGCCGGATGCCGCGGCGGGGAGAGCGGGCGGAAACCGCGATGAAGTCAGGATCCTCATGGTCGGATCGCTCGAGAGGCGCAAGGGGCACGAGACGATGATACGAGCCCTCGGAATGCTCGGCGGGGGATATCGTCTCACCATCGTCGGCGCAGGACCGGACGAGCGGAGAATCCGCTCTCTCGTTTCCGAAGCAGGCCTCGGCGGGCGGATCGATCTCGCCGGCCGCAGGGACGATGTCGGAAAGCTCATGGCCGCCTGCGATATCCTCGCAGTCCCGTCGCGCCTCGAAGCGACGCCGTATGTGATACTCGAGGCGATGGCGGCGGCAAGGCCCGTGATCGCCTCGCGCATATACGGGATCCCCGAGCTGGTCGCGGACGGGATCACGGGAGTGCTCGTCGAGCCGGACGATCCGGACGCGCTCGCAGCCGCGGCCCGCAGCCTGGGGGAACGTCCCGAAGACGCCCGGAGAATGGGACGGGCGGGCAGGCTCGCGTTCGAGGAGCGTTTTACGCTGCAGCGCTGCGTTGCCGGGACCGAGTCCGTCTACGGGGAGATTCTCGGCGAACCGAGGTAGGGATCAGTCGAATTCGACGGGAGAGAGCAGGTTGATCGAGGATTGGTATTCCTCGATGACGGGGAAGGCATCGAGCGTCCCCGCGATGGCGGCCCGCAGGAACGAATCGACCCACCAGTAGATATCGTACCGCTGAATCGTCTGCTGCATCCGGTTCATGCGCTCCCGGCGCTCCTCCGCATCCATCGACCACGCTCGGAACAGGGCGCCGGCGACTTCCTCGATGTCGTACGGGTTCACCAGAAGCGCCCCTCTCTGCAGCTGCGGGGCGGCCCCCGCGAACTCGCTGAGGATCAGAGCGCCGGTGAGCTCGGTGTTCGCGGCGCAATATTCCTTGGCGACAAGGTTCATTCCGTCCTTGAGCGGCGTGATCAGCGCGATCTCCGCCGTACGGTAATAGGCGAGAAGCTCCCTGCGGTCGAGAGAGCGGTGCAGGTAGTGTATCGGCACCCACCCCGATACGGTGAACCGGCCGTTGATCTCGCCGACGAGACGCTCTATTTCGATCTTCAGGTCGCGGTACATGGGTATGTCGCGCCTGCTCGGGACGACGATCTGGACCAGCGTGATTCTGCCCCGTAGGTCCGGATGCTCCCTGAGCAGGTGGTCGAAGGCGCGGAGCCGGTACCGGATCCCCTTCGTGTAGTCGAGCCGGTCCACGCCGAGGACGATCTTGCCCTCCGGTATCTTCTCGTGGATGTACCACGCCGTCTCGCTGACCTCCTCCGACCGGGCGCCGAGAGAAAACTCGTCGTAGTCGATGCTGATCGGAAAATAGCCGACCCGAACGGTCCTGCCCGGCACGGAGACAGTCACTACCTGTCCCTTTCCCTCGACGGTGAGGTCTCGCACGAAGGTGCGAAGACAATGCATGAAATTCCTCCGGTCCCTGGCAGTCTGGAATCCGATCAGGTCGAAGTCGAGAAGCGCGCGGAGGATTTCGGTGCGCCAGGGGAGCTTTACGAAGATATCGAGAGGAGGGAAGGGGATGTGGAGGAAGAACCCGAGCGATGACGAGACGCCCATCGCGCGCAGTTCGCTCGCCACGCAGATCAGATGATAGTCGTGGACCCACACGAAATCGCCCGGGAGCGTGCTGTCCCGTATCACCGAGGCGAAGCGCCGGTTGATCGACAGGTACGCTTTCCAGTACGCCGGTTCGAAGTTGCAGTACGACTGCAGGTCGTGGAAGAGGGGCCAGAGCACCTCGTTCGACAGGCCGCGGTAGTACATCTCCAGCTCTTCCTGCGACATCGAGACGGGCTGCATGGTGAAGCCGGCGTTCCTGGAGAGGTATGCCATGGGCGGGGAGAGGTCGACGTCTCCGACGATCCCCGGCCATCCGACCCACAGCCCGCCCCTGTCGCGCAGGACCGGGGCGAGCGCCGTCACGAGGCCTCCCGAGCCGGGCGTCGATCTCCAGGAGTCGCCCAGGCGCTCGAGGACGAACGGCAGCCGGTTCGATGCGATCACGAGCCTTCTGATCTCGTCATTCATGCTCTGCGGCACCCTTCCGCCCAGCGGCCCAGGAACCAGAGGAGCTCGTCCGGAGGCGTTATCCGGATATCCGCCTTCGTGTCCCGCCGCTGCGGGCTGACGAGGACTCCGAGGCCGCGGCCCCGGATCGCGGTA
>JAQVGR010000262.1 GCA_028696635.1 Candidatus Krumholzibacteriia bacterium
CGCCTGCGGCTCGAGACAGGGCTCTCGGACAAGTTCGGCAACGGCCTGGCCGGGCCGCATGTCGCCTACTTCACGACCCAGGTCAAGCCGGATGTCGGCATAGCGAGCCTCGCGCCGAGCAAGGGCCCGACCGGATCGATAGTCGTGATCAGCGGATTCGGATTCGAATCCGAACCATCCGGGAACGCGGTGTCCTTCAACGGGGTCCCGGCGGTCGTCACAGAGGCTTCATCGACGAGACTTCTCACCTCGGTCCCCGACGGGGCCTCGACGGGGAACGTCGCCGTGACGAACCTCGTGGAGGGCAAGACGAGCAACTCTCTCAGCTTCGCCGTCCTGCCGTCGGAAGAGGTCGCCCGCGGGTACGACGCGGGGATCTGCCAGATCGGATATCTCCCGCGGGCGCTGGCGGTCTCGCCGGGAGGCGGCCTGCTCTTCGTGGCCACCTCGGAGGGGTACGCGGCCGTCGTCGCGGATCCCGGATCGGCCGAGTATCTCGCCCTCCGGCATTTCGACGTGCCCGGCGGGTGCGACGGGATAGACGTGACGCCAGACGGCAGGCGTGTCTATGCGGTGAGCGCCCAGGGCGGGATGATGTACCGCATCAACGGCGAGCCCGGTACCGGCGGTCTGGAGGACCTCGTGATCCTCAGCGAGATCGACATCGGCTCCGCCCCGATCGGCGTGCTCGCCGATCCGTCCGGACAGCGGGCCTTCGTGGCGACCGCGGACAATACCGTCCAGGTCTGGGACGTCAGCCCCTCGAGCGCCACCTTCGACAGGCAGATCGGGGAGATCCGTTCGGCCGGCGTCAGCCTGAGAGGCTCGATGGCGATCGACCCGGCCGGCGACGCCCTTCTCGTGCTGAGCGGCGAAGGCCGCCTCTGCGTCTGCGGCATCAGGGCCGACACACTGCTGGCGTCCGTCCGGGTCGGGCCCGAACCGCGGGACGTCGCGGTCGATCCGACCGGCGCGCGCGCCTACGTGACCGACGGAAACGGGTCGGTCACCGTCGTGTCGCTCGAGATGCTGCAGAGGGTGATAGACATCTCCGCCGGAGGGGCCCTGCGCGGGTGCGCGGTGACCCCCGCCGGTTCCTTCCTCTTCGCCGTCAACCGGGAGCTCAACATCTACGACGTCATCGATCTGAGGGCGGAGAGCCGCTCGTACCGGAGCGTCGTGGCGAATATCCCGCTCCCGGTCAACCCGGTCGACCTCGAGATCTCTCCCGACGGGGCGTACTCCTACGCGATCTGCGAGCAGGAGCGTCTTCTCGCCGTGACGGCGATCGGCGTCGGGCCGGTCCTGAGGACAGTTTCGCCGACGGCCGGACCGGTCGGAACGACCGTGGTCCTTTCCGGCTCGGGCTTTGCCGACTACGCCGATCTGGCCGTCTCGTTCGGCGGGACGACCGCGGCGCCTGCTCTGCGGCGCGAATCGGTCCTGGTGGTCGACGTTCCGCCCGGAGCGGGCGACGGGCCGGTGACGGTATCCGGATCGAACCCCTTCAGCCCGGGTGCCGTGTCCAATGAGCTCTTCTTCGACGTTCTTCCGCCCGCGTCGGCGGGGAGCCCCCGGAACGCAGCGCAGGTACCGGTCACAGGATTGAACGGCGCGGTCTGCGCGCCGGCGAACGGGGGAGAGTTCATCGCGGTGGCCGTCGCCGAGGGGCCGTCGCAGGCGCTCGGAATACTCGACGCCGATCAGGGAAGCGACACCTACCTGACGCTGCTCGGCACGGTCGCCCTGCCTGCCGGCGCGTCGATCGACATCGTGCTGCCCCTGCCGGCAGGCGATCTCGCGCTGCTGATAGACCGCGGAGCGGGAGCGGGAGGGGAGCCAGGCCTGCTCCCCGTTCTCGATGTGAACAGCCGCGGCGGCGGATTCCTGACGGAGGCCGGTTCGGTCGACGTCTCGGGGATGACGGGCGGGGTGAGCGGCGGGTGCATCGATCCGGCCGGCGAATACCTCGTTCTCGTCGAGTACGGGGATGCCGGCGTGTCGACGGCGCATCTGCTGCGCTTCGACGAGCCGGGGAGCGGGACTTCCGTCCCGCTCGGATCGGTCCCCGTGGCCGGCGCCCCGATAGAGACGCCGCGCTTCCATCCGTCGGGGATGTACTGTTATCTGCCGGTCGCCGATCAGGCGGCCCCGGCGGTGCATGTTCTCGACATGGATCCGGACAGCCCGACGCACCTCTCGATCGTCGGTTCCGCGGCGCTGCCCGGCGCTCCGGCCGGTCCGGTCCCGGCGGCGATCGATTTCAACCATGACGGATCGAGATGCTACGTGTTGACCTGCGACGAGGGGGGCTCGTTCAGGCGGGACCTCGTCGTGCTCGACACCTCGAATCCGGCGCTTCCATCGGTTCTTTCAGCCGGCCCGCTCGGCGGTTCCGCAGCGGGCGCGAGCGCCCTCGACGTGTCGCCCGCAGGCGACCGCGCGATCGTTTCGATAGAGGGAGAAGGGCTGCTGCATCTCGATATCGGCGCCCAGCCCGATACCTTCTCGGTGATAGGCGTCGCCGGTTCAGCGGGGCCCTACGCCCCGTCGGCCGCCTACAGTCCCGACGCCTCGAAGTTCTTCAGCGCAGCGCAGTCGGCGGGCGCGATGATCGTGCATGATTTCTCCGAGGCGAGCGCCCTTGCCTCAATCTCCGGAGACGGGCAGTCCGGCGTGGCGGGGGCCGTCCTGCAGGCGCCCCTGCGCGCAAAGGCGGTCTCGGGCGGAGGGGTCGGCGTGGCGGGGGTCCCGGTGACCTTCACGGTGACCTCCGGCGGCGGTTCCTTCCCGGCCGCCAACTCGGCGGCGATCACCGTCGCCACCGGCGAGAGCGGACTGGCGGAAGCGCAGTGGCTGCTCGGCCCGGATATCGGGACGCAAACGGTCGAGGTCGCTTCGCAGGGACTCTCCGGCTCGCCGCTTCTGATGAGCGCGACCGCCCTCGTCGATCCGGAGAGCATGCCTCTGCAGCTCGTCGATATCGTGCCCGCCGACATGACCGACGGGGTGAGTCTGTCGACCTCGACCCGGCTCGTTTTCAGCAGGCCGGTCGATCCCTCGACGGTCGTCTCCTCGAACTGTCTGTTGCGTGAGCAGGGAGCATCGACCGCCGTGCCCGCGCTGATCGGCTTCTCGGACGGCAACCGTCGCGTCTCGATAACGCCGAGAGAGCCCCTCGAGGCCCTGACGGGGTACGACCTTCTGGTGACCGGCGGGATAAGGGACGCCGCTGGAGGATCGCTCGTGAATCCGTCCGCAACCGTCTTCACGACGACGGTGCCGCCCCCGCTGCGGCTCGACGCGATCCAGCCGCCGAGCGGACTGCGCGGCACGAACATCGTGCTGTCCGGGGAGGGATTCGATCGCGATCCCGGGGACAACAGAGTCCTCATCAACGGCGTGCAGGGGGCGGTGACTGAAGCCTCGAACGACCACCTCGTCGCCGTGGTTCCGTACGATGCGGCGGCCGGGAACGTCACCGTTCAGGCCGAGGTGCTCGGGCAGGGATCCAACGTGCTGCTCTTCCGCGTCCTCGTCGCCGAGATCGGCGCGATAGACGAGGACGTCATTCAGAAGGTCGGGACCGGATCGACGACGAGAAGCGTCGTCGTGACCCCAGACGGCGCGATGATGTACGCCGTCAGCCCGGCGGCCAACTCGGTCGTCGTCGTCGACATCGACAGGTTCGCGCCGGTGGTGACGATCCCTGTCGGCGAGAACCCGTTCTCGATAGA
>JAQVGR010000263.1 GCA_028696635.1 Candidatus Krumholzibacteriia bacterium
AAGGGGATCGTGCGGTGTCCGCGATGCTGCATTCTCTGCGAGACCCCCGACGCGTGCAGCGAGTGCCCCACCGGATCGAAGCACATCGAATGCCTCGCGGACGTCCCCTGCGGCCTGCACATCATCGGCACCGAGCGCCACGAGAGCAGACGGATAGACCGGCAGCTGCGCGGACGCGCCGGGCGGCAGGGAGATCCGGGCGCCTCACGGTTCTTCATCTCGCTCGAGGACGACCTGATGCGGCTCTTCGGCTCGGAGAGGATCTCGGGGGTGATGGACCGCCTCGGCGTCGAGGAGGGCGAGGTCATCACGCACTCGTTCATCACGAAGGCGATCGAACGCTCCCAGAAACGGGTCGAGCTGTACAACTTCGGCATCCGGAAGCGGCTGCTCGAGTACGACGACGTGATGAACAAGCAGCGCGAGGTGATATACGGCAGGCGCAACGAGATACTCGGCACCGAAGACCTCGACTCGATGGTGCACGGCCTGATAGACAACGTGATCGACCAGGTGGCGGATAAGTATCTCCCGCCCGAATCCCTTCCCGAATCCTGGGATCTCGCGGGAATGGCCGCCGATCTCGAGGGGCTTTTCCTCTTCCCGGTCGACATAGACGCGCTCCCCGGGGAGACGCGAATGAGCGAGCAGGCTGTCATCGAATGGTTCCGCGGCGTCGGGCGGGAGGCCTTCGAAGTCCGCAAGACGATGATCCCCCCGGAAATCATGCAGCAGCTCGAGCGGATGATCATGCTGCAGAGCATCGACGAAAAATGGATGGACCACCTGCGGGAGCTCGACAGCCTCCGTGAAGGGATCCATTTCAGGTCGTACGCGCAGAAGGATCCTCTCGTCGAATACAAGCAGGAAGCGTTCGAGATGTTCGGGGAGATGGTGGACGACATAGACCGTTCCGTACTCTGGGCTCTCTTCCATGCCCGCGTCGAGCCGGCCGACCGGGACAGAAGGCGCCGTTCGGCGCCAGCCGGCACGGCAGTCCACCGCACCGTCGACGCATACCGCGCGGCCCAGGCTCAACCGGCTGCGGCTCCCGCGGCGGCGCCCCACGGATCCGGACCGCTCGGGCCCGGTCCGGGGCAACCTCCGACTCGCAGCGAGACGCGCACGCGCGAGGAGCCGAAGGTCGGCCGGAACGATCCGTGCCCCTGCGGCAGCGGCCGCAAATATAAAAAATGTTGCGGGAAGAACGCCACATGACCGATATTCAACCCTCCCGGCTGCAACAGGGCCGCCGGGGCTCCATGAAGAAAACGGGACGGAACCGATCATGAAACAGCGGGTCAGGGAGATCATCTCCTGGATCATAGAGAACGGGAGCGAGGAGCTTTTCGAACAGGGGGCGATCATCGCGGTTCTCGAGGACCTCGGGTATTCAGGCGAGGAGATCGATCAGGCGTTCTCGCTGCTCGACGTCGACTCTCCGGTCGACCTCGACGGCTGCGCCGGGGGGTTCGCGATAGCGAACCGGGTTTTTTCCGGGATCGAGCAGAACCTGCTGAGAGTCGACGCCCAGGGATGGCTCCTCTGGATGCACCGCTCCGGACGCCTGAGCCAGAACCAGCTCAACCTCGTAATCGAGAGCGCCGGGATCGAATGCCACACGCCGGCGACGATCGACGAAATCATGGAGATCGCATCGCGGTACGTGCCCGTTGCGCCGGGGCGGGGGGAACGGCGCGCCCCGGAGGCGGACTGCTGCAACTGAGGGAAGGATCACCGTGGCACGGACACTGGTCATCGTCGAATCGCCCGCCAAGGCGCGGACCATCAAGAAATATCTCGGCAAGGGCTTCAGCGTGAAGGCGTCCGTCGGGCATGTCCGCGACCTGCCGAAGCGCGAGCTCGGCATAGACATCGAGCGGGGATTCAAGCCCACATACGTGACCGTGAGGGGCAAGACGAAGGTCCTCAAGGAGCTGCGCACTGAAGCCGCTGCGAGCGAACGGATCCTGCTTGCCACCGACATGGACCGCGAGGGAGAAGCGATCGCCTGGCATCTCGAGGAGCTGCTCAAGGGCAAGGGCGTCCCGATCAAGAGGATCATATTCAACGAGATCACGAAGCAGGCGATACGGGAAGCGGTGGATCATCCTCATGACATAGACCTGAAGAAGGTCGACGCGCAGCAGGCGCGCCGCATACTCGATCGCCTCGTCGGATACCTGGTCAGCCCGGTGCTCTGGAAGATCTTCTACCGGGGTCTGTCCGCCGGGCGCGTACAGACCGTCGGCCTGCGTCTGATCTGCGAGCGCGAAGGCGAGATACGCCGCTTCGTTCCGCGCGAGTACTGGACGATCGAGGCGGTGCTCGCCGCCGAGGGCGACCGCCAGTTCGAAGCGCGCCTGCACAAGATAGACGGCCGGAGTCCCGAGATGGGGACGGAGGAGGAGGCGAGGGGCCACGTCGATGCGATCCGGGGATCGGCGCTCCGTATCGCGGCAGTCACGGACAGGGAAAAGAACCGGCACCCGCAGCCGCCGTTCATCACCAGCACGCTGCAGCGAGAGGCGGCGAGCCGCCTCGGATTTTCAGCCAAGAAGACGATGACCGTGGCGCAGCAGCTCTACGAAGGGATAGAGCTCGGCCCCGAGGGGTCCATCGGCCTGATCAGCTACATGCGCACCGACTCGACGCGCGTCAGCCGGGAGGCGGCCGAGCAAGGCGCGGCATGGCTCCGCGAGCACCTTGGGGAGGAAGCCGTCGGAGGAAAGCGCGGTTTCGCGCAGGCCAAACTCGCCCAGGACGCCCATGAGGCGATCCGTCCGACCGATGTGATGCGTACTCCCGAAGACGTCGGCGCACACCTCACGGCGGATCAGCGCTCGCTCTATTCGCTCATCTGGCGCCGGTTTCTCGCCTCTCTGGCCTCGCCGGCAGTCTATGAGGTACTCGAGGTGGACATCGAAGCGGGCGGACGGTATCTCCTGCGCGCCTCCGGCAGGAGACTGCTGCGCCCCGGCTTCCTCGCCGTCTTTCCCGACCGCAAGACGGAGGATGAGAGCTGGCTCCCCGAGCTGCGGGAGGGGGAGGCTGCCGAGGTGAGGGAGATCGGCAGCACGCAGCATTTCACCGAGCCGCCGCCGAGGTTCTCCGAGGCGTCGCTGATCAAGGAGCTGGAGGACAAGGGGATCGGCAGGCCGAGCACCTATGCGAGCATCCTCTCTATCATCATCGATCGCGGGTACGTGGAAAAGGACGGCCGCGCGCTGCGGCCGACCGAGCTCGGAGAGAAGGTCTGGGAATCGCTCTCGAAGCTGTTCAACGACATCTTCGAGGTCGATTTTACTGCGCGGATGGAAGGTCAGCTCGACAGGATCGAGGCGGAAGGGGAGCAGTGGCAGGATGTCGTGTCGTTCTTCTATAAGCCGCTCACCGTCGATCTCGGGCGGTTCACCGAGCGGAAAGCGGAGCTCGTCAGCGTGGTCCAGGAACAGACCGAAGAGACCTGCCCGAACTGCGGTCGGAACCTCGTCCGAAAATGGAGCAGGAACGGTCCGTTCCTCGCATGCCCCGGTTTTCCGAAATGCCGCTATTCACGATCGCTCGAGGAGGAGGAGACAATCGACCGGACCTGCCCGGAGTGCGGAGGCGCACTGATTTACAAGAACGGCAGGTTCGGCAGGTTCATCGCCTGCAGCGGCTACCCGGAGTGCCGCTACACGGAGGCCGTCTCGTTGGGGATACCATGCCCGGAGAACGGGTGCGACGGCGAG
>JAQVGR010000264.1 GCA_028696635.1 Candidatus Krumholzibacteriia bacterium
CATCCGACCGCCTTGATCCCCTCATGGGAATTCTCCTCGGCCGTGCACCTGTTGATCGTCGTGTGATCGGAGCCGGAGATATACACGCCGTAATAGTTGCCGCTCGTCCGGCATGTGTCGATGGCGACGCTGTCGCAGGAGGAGATCATTATCCCGGCTGAACCGTTGTCGCAGAAGGACGAGTTGCCGATCGTGGAGCCGTTCGCGTAGCCGCCCAGAAGGAACAAGCCGTGCACTTCGCTGTCCGTAACCGAACAATCCGAGATATCCACCGGTCCGTACGACTTGATGCCATGGTACGCGTACGAGATGTGGCAGTGCGAGAGCTGGGCGCCGGATCCGCTGCCACAGAGCCTGATGCCCGTCCAGTATCCGGGCTCGATTGCGTGGCCTGCGGGGAGGAACTGGACCGGATCCGAGCCCGTTCCGTTGGCGATCAGTTCCCCGTAGACCGTCAATTCAATATGATCAGGATCTTCTCCGCTTTCTTCAAGATCACGGTTCAGCACGAACACGCGGCACCCGGCCTCGAGCGTCAACGTCGTCCCGCTGTTTACGGTCACGTCACCGACGAGATAGACATCGCCTGATAACGTGCTGTCGCCCGCGAATGAGCTCGGCACCGTGAAATTCTTTACATGGTCCAACGCTATATCGACATTTATTATCCCTGTCCCTTTTCTACTGTTGTACCTGTATTGCCGGCATCCTTCATCAGGGTAGAATGTCAGGATCGGATCGTCCTCCTGAGGGGCTGAGTCCGGCACAGCACACCAGGTCGTAGCGTAGCTGTAATCATCTTCGCTGGGGTCATATCTGGGGTCATATGTCGATGCTTTCAGTATGTTCTTTATCTCATGGTGCGTCAGGTACGGATCGCCTGACCAGAGCAGTGCGGCGGCGCCCGAGACATGGGCCGTCGACACCGTGGTTCCCCACATCGTGCGGTAACACGACGCGCATGCCGAGCTCAGCGTAATGGCCTCCAACGCCATCGAATCCTGATAAGCGGCTGCCGATACCCCGCCCGGTGCCGACAGATCGACATAGACCTCGCACGTGTCGGGGCCAAGATAATTGGTGTAATCGGTCGCATGTAACGCGGTATCCACCGCGCCTACGCTTATCACGTTCGCAAAGAACTCGTCCGGTGAAAACCGCGAGAGAAGCGCCGGGTAATAGACCTGGTAGCTGCCATGAGCGCTATCGCCCGGAACCGAGTTCCCGGCGGCGGCGACTATGAGTACGTTGTTCTCGTCGGCATATTCGACCACATCGACAAAGCCGGGCAGATCCTCCGTGGGGATCGGCATGTTGAGGCTCGCATTGATGATGTAGCGCTTATCGGGGTTCGCAATCGCCGAGTCCACCACGCATTCGATGCCTTTTTCAAGCCACTCGGGTTCTACGTTACCATCGTCACCTTCAGAAGTCCCGACTTTGATAAACCAGATCCTCGGATACCAGGCGGTTCCGGCTATCCCAAAGAGATTGCCCGTGTAAGCAGCAACAATACCGGCAACCCCCATGGCATGGTCTTGGAGGTCATCGTACGCCTCGACATATTCACCTCCCCTTTTAGCGAAGTTGAAATAAATTGGATTCTGAATCACACGCGAACCATAATAAGGCATATCCTGATGATCGCTGTATCCGGAATCGAGTATCGCGACCACCACCAACGAATCGCCCGTCGTGACATTCTCCCATCCCTCATTCGCGTGTATCTTCCGGAGCGACCATTGATATTGGTACAGGAAATCAGGCACTTGAATCTCAGCAAAGGTGCCGACATAGTTCGGGCACGCATACTTCACGTCGGGATCCGATCGTAGGATCCGTGCCGCGTGGAAGATGTTCTCCGAGTTGCGCAAACGCAGTATCGCGCGCCTTCGGCCGGGCCTGTCAGTAACATCATGGAAATCTCCTCCGAACCGCTGCTCGAGAAGACCGAGACGGTTGAGATCGGCGCCGTCCCTGAATCTGACCAGCAATTCGTTCTCAACGTATCTGAATGTTCCTTCAGAGGTGACAAGCGTCTTGTTTCGTGACCTGGGCGCCTATGTCGGGGCATCAGGACAGAGCATCAGCATGAAGATTGCCAACAGCACTGCAACAAGACGCGTTCGGACGTCCATGGAATCCCCCTCCGATAGGTAATGACACTATTAGTGAATGTATACTATTGTATGATCCAATGTAATTAAATGTCAAGAAGATAGCACGGTAGATTATCGTGCGGCCCTCACCCGCCCCGCCGCCCGATCCCTTTCGCCAGCGCCTGGCGGAGCTTGTTCTCCAGCTCGGGCGGGAGCGGCTTCCCCTCGGGGCGCTCGGCGCCGGCGTGGTCCTCGAGCGGGGCGGGCTCGTACGGCTCGATCTCGAGCAGATGATGGAGGATCACCAGCGCCGCTTCCTTGTCGGGGATCATCCCCCGCCCCCCCTCCTCGGGGTCGAGCTGGGAGAACGGCGGTATCGGCGAGCCGACGCACGAGGGGCAGCCGTGCGCGCAGGGGCACGAGGCGATCAGCTCGAGGGCCGCCTGCATGATCTCCTCGACGAGGTCGTACGCCTTCAGCGCGAACCCGAGCCCGCCGGGGTACTTGTCGTAGACGTACACCGCCGGGCCGCCTGTCGAGCGCGAGTTGACCGTGGTGCCGATGTCCATCGGATCGGACATCACGAACAGCGGGACGACCTCGCGAAGGATGTTCGAGAGCCCGAGCAGCCCCTCGGCGGGGACGCGCCCCCACTTCCTCACGGCGGCGAGCGCCTCGGGCGGCGGGACGACCCACATCCCCGCCGTCTCGAGCACCTGCGGCGGAAGGTCGCAGGTCCCGTACCCGATCGAGTCGCGGCTGCCGAACTTGATCTTGCGGAACATGAAGGTGACGTCGGTCACCGAGACGTCGCCGAAGGCGACCTCGCTGATCCGCCACTTCCGGGTCTTCTCCTCGCGGTCGACCTTGACCTGCGTCTCGGTGATCGACTGCGTGTAGTAATCGACGCCCGTGCGCTCCACGAAGGCGATCTTCTTCTCCACGTCGAGGTCTCTCACGAAGTACGTCTCCGCCTCGTGCAGATAGATCGCCTGCGGGTGGACCTGCTGGAAGGCGCTCGCCTCGTCTATCGTGCCGATCGTGCGGCTGCCGTCGGTCTCGTCGATGATCGTGTAGATGTTCGGCGAGATGTTGCGCAGGCTGATCTGCGCGCTCGGGTACCCGCGGCCGCGCCAGTACCAGCTCCCCTTGACGAAGTTGAGCTCTCTCTCCTCCTCGAGCAGGCGCGCGATCGCCGGGGCGAACTCCCCCATCCCCTCGACCTCTTTGGCCGAGAGGGGGAGCTCGAAGGCGCTCGCCCGAAGCTGGCCGAGCAGGACGTGCGGGTTGTCGGGGTCGATGATCGCGTTCTCCGGCGAGCGGCCGAAGAAGTAGTCGGGATGGCGGACGAGGTACTGGTCGAGCGGGGTGTTGTACGGGATGAAGATCGTCAGGGCGTCCTCGCTCCCGCGCCCGGCGCGCCCCGCCTGCTGCCAGGTCGAGGCGATCGAGCCGGGGTACCCGACGATGATCGAGGCGTGCAGCGCGCCGACGTCGATCCCCAGCTCCAGGGCGTTGGTGCTGATCACCGCCATCAGCTCCCCCTCGAAGAGGCGCCGCTCGATCTCGCGCCGCTCCTCGGGGAGGTACCCTCCGCGGTAGGGATGCACCGCATCGGCCAGCGTC
>JAQVGR010000265.1 GCA_028696635.1 Candidatus Krumholzibacteriia bacterium
TCCCTTCGTCCGTCACCGGGACGGAGCAGTACAGGTCGCGGTAGAACGATCCTCCCGACGGGGTCCGTTCGAGCGTCACGTGCCGCATCCGTGGCGGCAGACGATCTTCGAGCAGGGCGTAGGTCCCCGGTTCGCCTATCGAGACCGATCCGCCCTGGCGCGCCGGGACCCCCACACACGACCATCTCCCGTCCTCGAGCAACTGGAACAGCCCGGTCCGCTCTCCCGCGCCGCAGTGAAGCCGTATCGGACGCGCTGTCGCATCGACGGGGAAGTCTATCGTGAAGGGGCTCGAGAGGGGGTGCAGGCCGTCCGTCTCGACCGCGCGGGGCGGCGCCTCGCCGACGATGACCTCGAAGGGGCGCAGCGGCGAGACCGGCTCGAGCTCCACCGTCGTCGTGTCGTCTATGACGGCCTCCCCCCGCACCCCGGCGCGAAGCGGCAGTATCCGGACGGCGGCATGGGCGCGGACAGGGTACCCGCGGTGATCGAGGCCGCGGACGGAGAAGACGACCGGCCGGTCGAGGCTGCCCGACCCGGGGGCGAGAGCCGAGAACTCCGTCGGGCCGAGCTGCCGGACGCGGAGGGTGTCGACCCTCGCTCCGCAGACGGCCGTGACGAGCGGCGGGGCGGCCAGCGGACGGTCCGCGATGATCTCGAGCGACGTCCCCAGCGGCGACGATGAGGGTCTGATCTGGCAGAAGGCCATATCCCGTTCGGCGACCGGGGCCGGCGCTCCGAACCAGCGGGTGACGCGGGCTCCCTCGTCGTCGGTCGCCTCGAGCCGCCACAGGGCGCCGCGGTCGGGTGAGACCGCCCCGTGGAGGTACGAGCCGATCTGCTCGAGAGGCACGGGGCGCCAGGAGCCGCCCCCGTCGAGCGACTCGAAGAGGGCGGCGCTCACGGGCCCTCCGTCTGGATCGACAACCGAAACGACGACCTCGTCCGCCGCCTCCAGGCGCCGGGCCTGCGTGACGACGGGGAAATCGTGGATGGCGAAGTGGAAGATCGCCCGGCAGCTGTTCCCCGCCGCGTCGGTCGCCGTGACGAGCCCGACGTGCAGCCCCGTAGAGAGCAGCACGCCGTCGGCGGTCGTCCCCCGGTGGATCCTCCCGTCCCCCCGGCGGTCCCGTCGCGTGACCCCGTCGCGCCGGTACATGACGAGATACCGCCCGGCTGCGCCCGGGCCGGCGACCTCGTACTCGAGCCCGATCTCGCCGGCCTGGTCGAACGAGAAGCTGCCGTTGCGAATCGAGTAGCATGTCTGCCCGTCTATCGCCAGATCGATCGACAGCGGCGCCATGAGGTACCGGCCGAATCCCTGCTCGTCCCACACCGACACCGCGAAGCCGAAGCTGCCGCTGAGCTGGATCGTGTCGGGGAGCAGGTAGCGGCTCCGCCCGGATGCCCGGAACTGCCTCACCGCGGGGCCGGGGCCGCTCCCCGTGACGCTCCCCGTGTCGAGCGGCAGTATCATCAGCCCCGAGACGATCGGGGGCGATTCGTCCGGTACCTCGTAGAACTCCCCGAGAGGATTGAGCGGATGCTGCCCCTCGTCCCGGATCTCGAAATGCAGGTGCGGCGCGTCGGTTGCCGTCTGGCCCGACCATGCCACGGTGTCGCCGGCCGACACGGGGAATGCTCCCTCGGGGAGGTCGATATCGCACCAGTTCGACCCGCGCAGGACGCGCTGATGCCAGGCGAGCGAGTCGATTGCCGTGCCGAGACGGTCGAGGTGGGCGTACACGGCGGTCCGGCCGTCGGCGAGGCGCAGGTAGAGTGCCTTCCCGTAGCCGTACGGCTCTATCTTGACGCGCGATACGAAGCCGTCCCCCACCGCGAGGCAGGGCAATCCGATCGCGCCGAACGAACGCAGGTCTATCCCGGCATGGTAATGCCCTCCGCGGTACTCGCTGAAGCTCGAGCTGATCCGGCGCGGGCCGTGCATCGGCCACAGGTAGACCTCGGCGGAGGCGGATCCGGAGACGAACAGGACCGCCGCGCCGACGGCGCACGCCAGAACCGCTCCGCAGCCCCCCCGCGCCGTGCGGCGTCCTCGATGCGTTGCGTTCATGACTGGTGGACCCTATCACCGGCCGCATGGCGGTGTCAATGTCCTTAAAAGGTTTGCGCCGCGGCTCCGGATATGCTACCTTGACGGATTATGGAAGACCGCCGGATTTTTCCCTCTTCAGTCTCGTAAGGGGTAGCCGCCGATGCTCAAACAGATGCGCGAGAACACGAAGACGATCCTCTGGATCGTCGTCATCACGTTCATCATCTCGATCTTCGCCGTGTGGGGAATGGATCTCCGCATGGGAAACAGGCGTTCGAGGGGCGGCCGGGGCGACGTCGTCGGCTCGGTCGACGGCATGCCGGTGGACCGGCGGCTCTACTCGGCGACCTGGCAGGAGCTCTACAACAACCTGCTCGCGCAGCGGGGGCAGAACTACCGGCTCGGCGACGCCGAGGCGTATATGCTTTCCCAGCAGGCATGGGAGACGGTGACACAGAAGCTGCTCCTCGAGCGCGAGATACAGCGCCTGGGCATCACGGTGACCGACGACGAGCTCGTCTCGTTCCTGCGCCGCACTCCGCATCCGGCGCTGCGCCAGATGTTCACCTCAGAGGACGGGACGTTCGATTACCAGGGATATCTCGGCGCGCTCTCCGACCCCCAGGCCGACTGGACCGAGCTGGAGAAATGGGGCCGGCAGGTGCTCCCCGAGATGAAGCTCGAGGCGCTGCTCGCCGCGCAGGTCCATGTATCCGAGCAGGAGATCCGGGACCGGTTCATCCGTGAGAACGCGGTCGCGCGGGCGCGGTACGTGCGGGTGCCCTTCACGACCGAGACCCCCCCGTACGAGCCGGACGACGGGGAGATCTCGCGGCTCTACGACGAAACGAAAGACGAATTCAAGGAGTTCGAGAAACGCGCGATCAAGGTCATCGCGATCGAGAAGACCCCCTCCGAGCTCGACGTGCAGGACGTGCGGGAGCGGATGGCCGAGCTGCGCGGAGAGATCCTCGGGGGGCTCGACTTCGCCGAGGCGGCCGCGCAGGAATCCGACGACCGCAACTCCGCCTCGAAGGGAGGCGACCTCGGGTTCTTCGGCCGCGGCGCGATGGACAGCACCTTCACCGAGGCGGCGTTCGCGCTCGGGCCCGGCGAGCTGAGCGAGCCCGTCAGAACGAGGTTCGGATATCACCTGATACGAATGGATGAGCGCACGATCGAGGACGGAGAGGAGCGCGTCCACGCGCGCCACATCCTCATGGAGATCGAGCCGGGATACGATACGAGGGATTCGCTCCGCACGATCCTCACGGACCTTCGCGACGAGATCAACGACAAGGGATTCGAGCGGGGGGCCGAGCGCCTCGGCCTCGAGGTGATCGAGCCCGAGCCGTTCGCGCGCGGATCGTTCATCGGCGGCCTCGGGTATCTGCCGAGGATCGTCGATTTCGCCTTCAACAACCGGGTGGATGACGTCAGCGCTCCGATAGAGTCGGACGAGGCGATCTACCTCGTGAAGGTGGCCGGGGTGGTGCCCGAGCGCGTGAAGCCGCTCGACGAGGTGCGGCAGACGCTCGTCGAGCGCATCCGCCGCCAGCGGCGCGAAGAGGCGGCGCTCGAACGAGCCAGCGTGATCCGCCGGGACGCGCTCACCGGGGGCGATCTCGCCGCCGCCGCTCTCGCGGCCGGCCTCGAGGC
>JAQVGR010000266.1 GCA_028696635.1 Candidatus Krumholzibacteriia bacterium
CCTCCTACGCGGGAATGAGCTGGGAGAGGATCGGCAGGATGGGATTGCACTGGCCGTGCCCGACGAAGGAGCACCCCGGAACCCCCGTGCTGCACGTGGGCAAGTTCGCCAAGGGGCTCGGAACGATGTTCGCCGTCCCGTTCAAGGAGCCTGCCGAGGTGCCGGACGACGAGTACCCCACGTACCTGACGACGGGAAGGGTACTGCAACAGTTCCATACCGGGACCATGTCGAGAAAGTCCCGCGGGCTCAACAACCTCGCGGGACCGCACGTGATGATCTCGGTCGAGGACGCCGAGAGAATTGGAGTGGCTAACAGCGAGGAGGTGCGAGTAACGACCAGAAGAGGCAGTATTGTAACCAGGGCTTTTGTTACAAGGAGGATGCCTGAAGGAACGGTGTTCGTTCCCTTCCACTTCTGGGAAGCGCCCGCTAACGTGCTGACGAACAATGCGCTTGACCCAGTGGCAAAGATACCCGAATACAAGGTCTGTGCGTGCAGGCTTGAAAGGGCTTGAGTTCGTGGCGACTCCAAGAAACCCACGGAAAGGAGAGACGGATGTCTAATTTCAACGCGCCGGCGAGCATCGCGGAAACTGTCATCGGGCAGGTCGGGGTCAAGAAGTGTCAGCTGTCCTTCTGGCAGGTAATGCTCCTCGGAATCCTGGCGGGAGCCTTCATCGCCTTCGGAGCCCAGCTCGCGACGAGGGTCATGGCGAACGTCGTCGATCCCGGCATCGGCATCTTCCTCGGCGGAGCGGTGTTCAGCGTCGGCCTCATGCTGGTCGTGATCGCCGGCGCCGAGCTCTTCACCGGCAACAACCTGATCTTCATGTCGGTGTTGGGCGGGGAGACGAAGGTCTCGAAGATGCTCGTGTACTGGCTCTATGTCTGGGTCGCGAACCTGCTCGGATCCCTTCTGCTGGTCTGGTTCATGTACCAGAGCGGGCTGGTTTCCGGCGTCGTCGCCGACAAGGCCGTCGCCATAGCCAAGATGAAGGCCTCTCTTCCCTGGGAGCAGATTTTCTTCCGGGGTATCATGTGTAACTGGCTCGTCTGCCTGGCCGTGTGGCTGGCGCTGGCCTCCCACGACATCGTCGGGAAGATCTTCGGGATCTTCTTCCCGATCATGGCTTTCGTCACTTCGGGCTTCGAGCACAGTGTCGCGAACATGTACTTCATTCCGATCGGAATGGCGCTGAACCCCGAGGCCGTCACCATGGGCGGGCTGGTCAACAACCTGGTCTGGGCGACCATCGGGAACATCGTGGGCGGAGCGGGATTCGTCGCATTCATCTACTACATGAGCTTCAGGAAATGCGCGCTGCCCAAGAAGTAGTCTGATCCGGTTCTTGCGCAGAAAAGCCCCGATCGTCTCGGGGCTTTTCTGTCTGTTTCGCCGGGCGGCCATCAGTGATGAGCGGAACTCGAAGCATATCGTGCGCGATTCTCGCAGGAGGCAAGGGAAAGAGGCTGAATGACGAGAACAAGGCCCTTCTCAGGATAGGCGAACGGAACAATCTCGAGAACATCATACATATCGCGGAAGGTATTTTCGAAGAGATATTGCTGATCACGAATCGGCCCGAAAAGTACCGCGAATTCGGAAATATACGGATACACGGCGATATTATCCTCGATGTGGGGCCGCTCGGCGGCATGCATTCGGCCCTTGCGAACGCGGGGACGGAGGCGGTGTTCTTCCTTCCCTGCGACATGCCGTTCCTGCGCGCGGATATTATCGCGGAAGAGATCGACGAGTATTTCCGCGCCGGCTGCGAGATAATCGTTCCCCGGATCGGGGAGCTGATAGAGCCCCTCCATTCGATATTCTCCGCCGGACTGAAGACGAGGCTGGAAGATCACATCAGGACTGCCGAAACATACGCCATCAGGGAGTTCTTCCGTATTTCGGACGTCCATTACTGGGACCTGGACGACACCGAGGAGAACAGGAAGACGTTCATGAACATCAACACTCATCACGACCTCGACAGGGCTCGGCGGGCATATGCAAGGGGGAAAGGGTGGAAGTAAGCTCGAGGCATCCGATAATCCGGTTCAGCAGCGGAGAGAGATCGGAGACGACGGACGAGATCGTGAACGAGCTGAGCCTCAGGCTCTCGATAGGCTCCAGGGTGCTCGCGACCGTCGTGTGCTCTCCCGATCATCTCGAGGACATGGCCGCCGGGTATCTGCTCACGTCGGGGATCGTCACGGACGGGAATCCGATCAGGAGCCTCGAGCTCGATCCGGCCGGCGATACCATGAATGTCGAGCTCGAGGACAACTCGGTCATCGTCGACATGGTCTTCACAGGCATGAGGCCCGTGGGGTGCGGAGGCGGCACGCTGCTGTTCAGTGACAGGGAGGTTCCGCCCTCTCGAAAGGGCGGAGTGGAGATCTCGTCCTCCTGGATCGCCGAATGCATGAAGGAGTTCAACAGATCGTCCGACCTGTTCGCGCGGACAGGGGGGGTGCACAGCGCCGCGGTGGCCGACGGCAGTCGTCTGCTCGCGACGCGGGAGGATATCGGAAGGCACAATGCCCTGGATAAGGCCATTGGATGCATCTATCGTTCGGGGCTGCCCCTGAACGACAAGGTCGTGCTCACGAGCGGCAGGGTTTCGTCCGAGATCATGCTGAAGCTGGTATATTCGGGTGTTCCGGTCATCGTCTCGAGGAGCGCCCCGACGGCCGGAGCGCTCGCTGTCGCGGAAAAACAGGGCGTGACCGTCGTCGGATTCGCCAGGGGCGCGAGCTTTAACGTGTATACGCATCCCGAGCGGGTCATTTTCTGATATTCGCATTCGTAAGGCATCGGCCTCGCGGGGCCGGCAATCGGAGCGCGACGCTCCGGGACGGGCATGCCGGAATGGGATCGTATTCAGGGGAACTTGCGGCGCTCGCGACGGCGTTCTTCTGGACGGTCACCGCGCTGTCGTTCGAGGTCGCGGGAAAGCGCGTCGGCACTCTCTCGCTCAATCTCATCCGCCTGTGCATCGGATTCGCGTTCCTCTCCCTGTTCCGCGCCCTGTTCAGGGGCTCTCCGCTGCCCCTGGACGCGGCTCCGCATAACTGGGCATGGCTGTCGATCTCCGGCGTTATCGGATTCACCGTCGGAGATCTGCTCCTCTTCAAGAGTTTCATCCTCATCGGCTCGCGGGTATCGATGCTGATCATGGCCCTTGTCCCGCCGATCACGGCGCTGATCGGCTGGGTTGTCATGGGAGAGACCCTCACCCGCGAGAACCTGCTCGGCATGGCGCTGGTCGTCTGCGGGATCAGCCTCGTCGTGATCGAGCGCAGCCCCGGCGGCAGGCAGATCGCGTTCTCCCGCCCCCTGCGCGGCGTCCTCGCCGCTCTCGGTGGAGCCGCGGGGCAGGCGGTCGGGCTCGTTCTGAGCAAGTACGGCATGGAGAATTACGACGCGTTCGCGGCGACGCAGATCCGGATCATCGCGGGGACGGCGGGATTCCTCGTCGTGGTGTCGCTGATGGGGTTCTGGCCGAGGGTCCGTCTGGCGCTGCGGGACCGCAGGGCGATGGGCGCGATGTCGCTGGGCGCCTTTTTCGGTCCGTTTCTCGGGGTCTCGTTCTCTCTTCTCGCCGTGAAGTATACGACCACCGGGGTCGCGGCCACGTTAATGGCGTTGGTCCCGGTGCTGATCATCGCGCCGTCGGTCGCGATCTTCAGGGAGAAGGTGA
>JAQVGR010000267.1 GCA_028696635.1 Candidatus Krumholzibacteriia bacterium
CCGCTGCTGACGCTGCTCAAGCAGGCGCGCTCGTTCGGGCTCGGGGTCGTGCTCGCCACGCAGAACCCGGTCGATCTCGATTACAAGGGGCTCTCCAACGCGGGGACCTGGTTCGTCGGCAGGCTGCAGACCGACCGGGACAAGGAGCGGATGCTGGACGGGCTGGAGGGGGCGGGGACCGGAGAGGGCCGGCCGTTCGACCGCGCGCGCATGGGCCGGATCATCGGCGGGCTCGGCAAGCGCGTCTTCCTCATGAACAACGTGCACGAGCAGGAGCCGGTCGTCTTCCACACCCGGTGGGCGATGTCGTACCTTCCGGGTCCGCTGACGAGGGAACAGATCAGGCGGCTCATGGATCCGCGCAAGGCCGCCTCGCGTCCGGCGGCGGCGCAGGCCGGCCCGGCGCCCGCGCGCCGGGAGGCGCCGGAGCCGGTCAGCGCCGGGGGAGCGGCGCGGCCGATCCTCCCTCCGGATATCGATCAGTTCTTCGTGCCGCTGCGCGCCGCCGCCGGGGAAGGCGGCGGGCTGATCTACCTGCCGATGCCGATCGGCCTGGCCAATCTGTACTACGCCGACGCAAAGACCGGCGTCACCGTCCGGAAGGCGTTCACGCTCCTCGGCGGGTTCTCCGGGCTCGCCTCCGGGGACGTCTGGGGGGAGGCGGCGGAGGTCGAGATCGCCTCAGACGACCTCGAGCGGTTCCCCGACGACGACGTGCCGGTCTTCGGCGACCTGCCCGACGAGGCCGCGGCCGGGAAAAGCTACGCCGCGTGGGGCCGCGCCCTCGCCGAGAAGCTCTACCGGGAGCAGCGGCTGACCCTGCTGAGGAGCCCTTCGCTGAAGGAGACCTCGGCCCCCGGCGAGACCGAGCGTGATTTCAGGATCCGCCTGCAGCTGAAGGCCCACGAGAAACGGGACGCGCTCGTCGAGCGTGTCAGGAAGAAGTACGCGGGAAAGATAGCGGCGATGGAGGACCGGATCATGCGGGCCAGGCAGGCCGTCGAGCGCGAGTCGGTCCAGGCCAGGCAGCAGAAGCTGCAGACCGCCGTCTCGTTCGGGACGACGGTGCTCGGGGCCCTGCTGGGGAGGAAGGCGGTCAGCGCTTCCACGCTGGGGCGCGCCTCGACGACGGCGAGCAGGGCGGGGCGCATACTGAAGGAATCGCGGGACGTCGGCCGGGCGAGGGAGAGCCTGCAGGAGCTCGAGGCCCGGCTCGCGGAGCTCCACTCCTCGCTCGCGGCGGAGGTCGAGGCGCTCAGATCGGAGATCGATCCGACGACCGAAGAGCTGGAGACGATCGAGATACGGCCGCGCAAGAAGGACATATCGATAGGCGCGGTGGGCCTCGCGTGGGTTCCGCACCGGCGCGGCGCGGAAGGAGGAGTCGATCCCGCCTGGTGAGGTGGCCCGTTGCGACGCGCGCTGCGGGCGTACTGGTGACCGGTTCGTGCCGCCGGTTCGGGCCGGCGGATCGGGTGACGTTCACGGAGGTGTCTGATGGAGCTTCTCGACCAGTTGACGAAGGGGCTCGGGATCACCGAAGAGCAGGCGAAGGGCGGCGCCGGCCTGATCTTCAAGATGGCCAAGAGCAAGCTCGGGGAGGGCGATTTCGCGAAGGTCTCGGGCGCCGTGCCGGGGATCGGCGATCTGCTCAAGGCGGCCCCTTCGGCGGGGGGGCTCGGCGGCGCGATCGGCGGCCTCGCCTCGATGTTCGGAGGTAAGGCGGGCAAGCTGGGAGACCTGGCCGGCCTCGCCGGGGGATTCTCGAAGCTCGGGCTGGATTCGGAGATGGTCGGCAAGTTCGTTCCGATCATCATCTCCTTCGTGCAGGCAAAAGGCGGCGCGGGGGCGGCCGATCTGCTTCAGAAGATCCTGAAGAAGTAGGGAACTCGTCCGGCGCCGGGCGATCGGCGGAAGGCGCCGGAAGGGAGGAACGACCCTGGACGCGGCACGGCGGTTTCCTGGACGCACGAGTGCGTCCCTTGCCTGGATAGCTCTGATCTGCGCGCTGGTGCGTGCGGCGTTCGTCTTTTCGATGCCGCGCGGCTACGATGCGTTGCCCCGCGACCCCGACATGTACGGCCATCTCGCATCGCGGATAGCCGCCGGCGAATCGTACAGCCTGCCGGGGAGGGACACGCCCACGGCCATGCGCCCGCCGCTCTATCCGCTCGTCCTCTCCCCGATCTATGCGGCGGGGCTCGGCGAAACCGCCGCGCCCCTGCTGCTCTACGCGGCGATAGACGCCGCCGCATGTCTGGCCCTCTACGCACTCGCGCTGAGCATCGGAGCGCCGCGACGGGCAGCCCTGCTCGCCGCGCTCTGCTGGGCTCTCTACCTCCCGCAGGCCGCCTCGCAGACGCGTCTGTGGGCGGAGCCGCTGGCGGCCCTGCTCGCGACGGCGGCGCTCTGGGCGATCACGTCCGCCGCCCGCGGCGGCGATCGGCGCCGGTTCCTCCTCGGAGGAACGCTGTTCGGCCTCGGCGCGCTTGCGCACTCGACGCTGCTTCCCATCGCCCTGGTGACCGCGGTCGTCGCGGCCTTCGCCTCGACCGGCGGCCTCAGGGCGAGGTTCGGGAGGATAGCGCTGACACTGGCTGCCTGCGCCGCGGTGATCACCCCCTGGACCCTGCGCAACGCCGCGGCGCTCGGCGCCTTCGTCCCCGCGACGACCCACGGCGGCCAGACCGTGTGGGAAGGGAACTGCGCGCTCGGGGACGATGATTTCCTGCGCAACGTCCACATACCGGAGGCGCGGGAGCGTTTCGATCGCCTGCTCGACGAACGATACGGGATCCGTTTCGGCGATCTCTCCGAGGTGGAGCGCGACCGGCTCTTCCGCGCCGAGACGCTGCGACTCGTCGGAGAGAACCCCGCGCGGTACGCCGCTCTGTCGCTGAACCGGTTCGTGCGCCTGTGGTTCAATCTCGGCTTCAAGGGGGAGCCGCCGAGCCTCATGAGCCTCGCTCTCTCGGCGCTCCACGGCGCGCTGCTCGCCGCGTTCGTCGCGGGGATGCTGCGCGGTGGGCGGCGTCTGCTCCGCCGGTGCGCCCCCGCGCTCGCGCTGGTCGCCGCCTCGACGCTCCTCTACATGGCGACGATCGCGTACGCGCGCTACGCCTTCCCGATGATCCCCGCGGTGCTCGCGATGACCGCCGCCGCGTGGATCACCGGGGAGGAGTGATGCCGCGCGGACCCGGCTGGCCGCCGGACCCGTCGCTCGCGCCGGTGATCTCCTCGAAGTCCACGATGGCGATATTGCCGAGGCGCCCGACCAGCGGGATCGCGCCGAGCGCGTCGAGCGACCGCGCCGCTCTGTCGGGGAGTAGACGCATTCTCCCGGACAGGTATCCGACGTTGGGAGGGGGGAGAAACGAGATCGTCCGGCGGCGAACGACTCGAAACCGCCGGGCGAAGGCATGGACGACCGTTGCGATCGATATCGGCTCCTCGTACCCGAGCAGCCGGAACCTGCCGGGATCGCGCCCGAGCAGTCTCGCCAGGCGGTAGTTGAGGTTCCACAGGGAATGCCCGTTGAAAAAGACCGCCGTCAGCAGGCCGCCCGGCCTGAGCCATCGCGAGCAGTTATCCATGAACGCCTGCGCGTCGCCGTCATCGAGAAAATGCACGTCGAACGGCGAGACGACACGGTCGTACGCGTGTTCCG
>JAQVGR010000268.1 GCA_028696635.1 Candidatus Krumholzibacteriia bacterium
CCACCGCTCAGGAGGGAACCGGGATGAAACGCCACGCCGGGCGCGCGAGCCGCGCTATTCATTTCCTTATGGAGATTTCTGCGATTGCCATCCTCGCATCGGGATGCACGACCGACACCGTCGACACGGCAAGGGAGCCTCTGCCCGTCTCGGGCGCGCTCGTCGCCTCGTCCCCGGAGTGCAAGACGGACGTCGTGGGGCTCGGCCCCGAACTCCCGTCGGACCAGGACTGTCTCACGTGGGAGTACGACGGCGAGGGAACGCTGCGTATCGTCCACGCCAACGCCGGCCTGAACTGCTGCCCCGGCACGATACGGGCCGACGTAGAGATCGATGGCAGCGAGATCGTGATCACCCCCGACGAAGGGGAGGACGGCAGCCCCTGCCGCTGTCTCTGCCTCTATGACCTCGTCTACGAGCTGTCCGGCATCTCGGCGGAAGAGTACACGATCACCGTCGTCGAGCAGTACCTGCCCGAGGGGGCAGCGATCCTCGCGGTGACCGTCGACCTCTCCCTCATCCCCGAGGGGTCGTACTGCGTCGAGCGCGGGACCTACCCGTGGGGATCCGAATACCGCGGCACAGATCCGGCGGGGGCCGTCTCGGCGCGCGCTGTCTGCAAGGAGCTCGGCGAGTACGCCGGCATGATCCCTCCGCAGGACGACCCGGCGCTGACCTGCGTATTCGGCCGGTATATTCACGACGAAGCGGGCGGAACGCTGGTCCTCGATCACACCAACGCGGCCTTCAACTGCTGCGTCGATGCGATAGACGCCGATTTCACCTTCGGCACGGGGATCATCGAGATCGCCGAACGCGAGGTCCCGGAGGGGGGATACTGCGACTGCATCTGCCTCTATGACGTGCACTACAACCTGTACAACATCGAGACGGGGGAGTACGCGATCCGCATCGTCGAGCCGTATCTCGGCGGCCGCGATCCCATCGAGTTCACCGTGGAGCTGACAGCCGAGACCGATTATTTCGTCCGATGCTTCCCGCGCGACTTCTACCCGTGGAACGCGGGAGCCGGGGAGGACGAGGACCGCCTGATCCTCCAGCGTCTGTTCGATGCGATCGTCGCATACATCGGCACCCCGTACTGCGGCGACTGCGAACAGTGCCGCGCGGTCGGGTACGGCGCCAAGCCGTGCGGCGGCCCGTGGGGGTACCTGATCTACTCCTCGGCGACCCTCGACGAGGCGGTCCTCGAAGGGCTCGTCGCCGCACATCGGTCGTTCGAGGCATACATGAACGAGAAGTACGGGTATGCCTCGACCTGCGACGTCCCGCCGGTCCCCACCCCGGAGTGCTTCGACGGTGTCTGCCGGGCCGCCCGGTGAAGTCCGCCGGTTTACCGAAAAAATTGAAACTTATCCGTTCCGTTTCAGTATTACCGGTATGACCACCCCGTACGTACCCCCACGCTCTGAAAGGAGTGCCTGATGGCCAAGCGAGGAGTGCCGGCCCTGGCGCTGGCGGCGGTCCTTGTCCTGTCCGGGAGCGCGCTGGGCGCCCCCGAGGAGAGCCGCCTGATGCGGTATCCCGACATCCACGGGGACCTGATCGTATTCACCTACGGAAGCGACCTCTGGACGGTCCCCGCGTCGGGGGGCACGGCCACCCGCCTGACCACGCACGCGGGGGCGGAAGCGTTCGCCAAATTCTCCCCCGACGGCTCCGCCATCGCCTTCACGGGGTTCTATGACGGAAACGGAGATGTCTTCACGATCCCCGCCGGCGGCGGCGAGCCGAAGCGCCTCACCTTCCACCCCCAGGGCGACATGGTCGTCGACTGGCACCCCTCCGGCGACAGGGTCCTCTTCCGCTCTGTCCGCGAAGCGAAGACCAACCCCGGCCCCCGCTACCGCCGGCTCTACACGGTCGGCACGGAGGGCGGGTACCCCGAGGCGCTGCCCCTCTTCGAGGGGGAACTGGCCTCGTACTCGGCCGACGGGAAGAAGCTCGCCTTCAACCGCTGGTCGCGGGAGTTCCGGACCTGGAAGCGGTACAAGGGCGGCATGGCGCAGGACATATGGCTGTACGACCTCGACAGGAACGAGTCGGAGCGGCTCACCGATTTCGAGGGGACCGACGCCTTCCCGATGTGGCACGGCGAGCGGATCTACTTCGTATCGGACCGCGAGCACACGGCGAACATCTATTGCCTCGAGCTCGGATCGCGCGAAGTCAGAAAAATAACCGATCACGGGGAATACGACGTGAAATGGCCGAGCCTCGGGGGCGACGCGATCGTCTACGAGAACGGCGGCTACCTGTACGTCCTCGACCTCGCGACGGAGAAATCGGCGAAGATACCGGTCGCCGTCCCGAGCGACCTGCTCTCGCGGCGCCCGCGGTACGAGAACGCGGCTCCGCTGATCGAGTACTTCGGCCTTTCGGGGACCGGGAAGCGGGCGATCTTCGGCGCCCGCGGAGAGATCTTCACTGTACCCGCGGAGAAGGGAGAGGTACGCAACCTCACTCGCACGTCCGGCGCGCGCGAACGCAGCCCCGCGTATTCGCCGGACGGGCGGTGGGTTGCTTACCTCTCCGACGAATCCGGAGAGTACGAGATCTACCGGATGAAGTCCGACGGATCGGGCGAGCCGGATCGGCTCACCAGGGGCGTCGGCCACTGGCCGTTCCTGCTCTACTGGTCCCCCGACAGCGGGAAGATCCTGTTCCACGACGAGACATCCAAGCTCTATCTCCTCGACGTCGAGTCGAAGAAGATCACGGTGATCGACGAGGACCCGATCGGCGACCTCGGCGACTACAGCTGGTCGCATGACTCGAAGTGGGTCGCGTACGCGAAGAACAACGAGCTCGGGTACGCCTCCATATACCTGTACAGCGTCGACGGGGGCCGTTCGCGCAAGGTCACGAGCGACATGTACAACGACTACAATCCCGAGTTCGATCCGGAAGGCACGTACCTGTTCTTCATCTCCGACCGGGCGATCAATGTCTCGTTCCACAACTTCGAGTTCGACGTGAAGTACGATCTGCCCTCGGTGATCTGCGCCGCCACCCTCAAGTCCGACACCCCTTCCCTGCTCGCTCCCGAGAGCGACGAGGTCGAGGTGAAGGAGGAAGGGGAGAAGGAGGAGAACGGCGAGAAGAAGGACGAGGCGGACAAGAAGGACACGAAGAAGGACGGCGATGAGGCGAAGGACGAGAAGAAGGCTCTCGAGATAGACTTCGACGGGTTCGAGGAGCGGATCGTGACCCTCCCCGTCGGGCGCGGCAACTTCATCGGGCTCGTCCCCCTCGAGGGGAAACTGCTCTACGGCGAGTTCGACGTGAAGCCGATGACCTTCGGCCCCGGAGGCGATCAGCCGAGCGCCGAGCTGAAGTTCTTCGACTACAAGGAGCGCGAGTCGAAGACGGTGATCGCCGGGATTAACGGGTTCGACATCTCCGCCGACGGCAAGAAGATCATCTACCGGGGCGGCGGCGGAGCGTACGGGATCATCGACGTGGCCTCCGGCAAGAAGGTCGGCGACGGCGCGATCAAGACCGATCTGAGGATGAAGCTCGATCCGGCCGAGGAGTGGAGACAGATCTTCTACGAGGCCTGGCGGATGGAGCGCGACTTCTTCTACGTGGAGAACATGCACGGGGTCGACTGGGAACAGGTGAGGAAGCGCTACGAGGTCTTCC
>JAQVGR010000269.1 GCA_028696635.1 Candidatus Krumholzibacteriia bacterium
CATCCGGCCCGCCCCTTGCGAGGAGCTTCCCGTTGTTGCCTGTCGATGCCGAAAGGTCCGGCGACGGTTCGCATCGATAAGCGTAATCGATTGTAATTATTGAGATTATATATCGCGAGACAACGCGGGCGGCTTGACGGAAATGCACGGATGCGGTAAACTTTGCAATTGCGGGGGTTAAAATGCAACTGAGACGGAACATCCTCCTGGCCCTGATGATAGTGCTGTTCGTCTACTTCGAGATCCACTCCTGCTCGCAGGATTCCGCGATGAAACCGGAGCCTCCGGCAGAGCTGCCTCCGAGCATGCTGCTCAACGCCACCGACATCTTCTTCTTCGACGCGGGTCACGGCTGGGTCAGCGGCCAGCTGGGAACGATGATCCGCACCGTGGACGGCGGGGCGACCTGGGAGGCGGCGCGCGTCGACAATCTCGACATACGGGGGATCAGCTTCGTCGACGCGGACTGCGGATGGGCCTGCGGGAACGACGGAAAGATCTATCGGACCCTCGACGGCGGCCTGACCTGGGATCGCCGGATCTTCACCGGGACCCCGCAGATGGACGACCTGTTCGCCGTCGATTTCGTCTCCCCCGACCGGGGGTACCTCCTCGGGTACAGCGGGGTGTTCGTCACCGCCGACGGCGGGATCGGCTGGGAGAACAACTGGCTCGCCGTCGTGCCGTATCGGGGGGCATGGTCGATGTCGATAGTCGACGATAACAACGGATTCCTGCTGGGGAGCCACTATATGGAGACCGATCCGGAGATCCTGCACCGCTCCGGCGACGGCGGGATCACCTGGCACAGCGTGCCGGGCTCCAACGCCTCGATCCTGCGCGGGATCGCTACGATCGGGTTCGTCAGCGCCGAGACGGGCTGGGCGGGGGGCGCGGCGGTGATGAAGACGGAGGACGGGGGACACACCTGGACGACGCAGATCGAACCGGCCGCCGTGCGCGAGTTCTTCTTCTTCGACGAGCTCGAGGGGTACGCCGTCGGCAAGACGAGCGTTCTGCACACCGTCGACGGGGGAGCGACCTGGATCGACGTGGCGCCTGCGGACGACCGGATCGTCGATCTGCGCTCCGTGCATTTCATCGACCGCGATCGCGGCTGGATCGCAGGCCGGGGCGCCGAGGAGCTGATCGGGGAGCGCGTGTTCCAATGGTCGATAGTCCTGGCGACCGCGGACGGCGGGGCGACCTGGTCGATCAGGCCCTTCGCCTGGGAGACGACCTCCCTCGAGACGGCGCTCGGCGAGGAGCCGGCCATCCTGCAGGGACTCTAGGGCGCCCGGCGGCCGATCAAAAAATCCTTGACGGAAATCCCTGCTCTCGGATATCCTTCATCCCTTCAGGAACGGGACCATCGACCCATAACGGAGATGTGCGCAACGGTGAATCGATCGGGTATGACGGGACGAACGGCGCGACCGGCTGATTGCGCCCTCCATCGCGGACGGTGACGAACGCTTCCCCCTCGGGAAGCGTTTTTTATATCAGGGATGAAAGGTGTCTTATGATGGGGACGGTTTCGGAGGATATCGGCTACCTGATCCAGATCGTGCGCAAGGACAATGAAATGCGCGAGCGGCGCGTGGTTCTCGAGATCGCTCCGCCCCGGATTGCGGCGATCGACCGCGAGATCGGAGGCCTCGAGAAGCGGCTCAAGGAAGCGGAGCAGGCCATGGAGAAATGGAAGCGGGAGAAGCTCCGTCTCGACGACGAGGTCAAACTCGACGGCATGGAGATCGACAAGAAGAAGAAGGAGCTCAACGTCTGCAAGACGAACGAGGAGTACCGGGCCAAGATCCACGAGATCGATTTTCTCAAGAAGAAGATCGACAAGGCCGAGGAGCGGATCCTCGAGATCCTCGACAGCATGGAGGAGACCAGGCGCGAGGTCGCCGAGGTCCAGTCGAAGATCAACGAGGAGAAGGACGTGATGCTCGCCGAGCGACAGAAGCTCACGGACGCTATAAGCAGGGCACAGGCCGAGCTCGACGCGCTCGAGAGCGAGAAGCTCGACGTCCTGCCCAGCCTTTCCGCGCGCACCCGGAAGCTCTACGAGCGCATCCTCGCCGCCAGGGGGGACTCGGCGGTGGCCAACCTCGTCGGCGACATCTGCCAGGGCTGCCATTCCCGGGTGCCGCCGCAGAAATCACACGAGGTCCGGCGCAACGACGCCCTGATCACCTGCGAGGCGTGCAGCCGCATCCTCGTCTATTACGAGAACGACACATGACCACGCCACGATCGACAGGCGCCGCTCGGCTCGCGTGTCTGCTGCGGCTCCTGGCCGGCGGCAGGCCGCTTGCCGGGGCGTGGGAAGAGGCCGGGTACGGTTCGCGCGAGGCGTCCGCCGAGGCCCTCGAGCGCCACGCGCGGCGGCTCTCGCCCCCTGCGGACGGCACTGCACCTCCGGAGGAGCACTGGGACGGAAAGCCGGTCGGAACGCTCGTCGTCCACGCCGACGGCGCGGCGCGCGGGAATCCCGGGCCGGCGGCGGCGGCGGCGGTGGCCTTCGATGCAGCCGGGAAGCGGCTCGCCTCGGTCTCAGCGGCGATCGGAACGGCGACGAACAACGTAGCCGAGTATCAGGCCTGCCTTCTGGCCCTCAAGCTCGCCGCGCGCCTCGGCGCGAGACGGATCACGGTGAGAATGGACAGCGAGCTCGTCGTCAGGCAGCTGCGCGGCGAGTACCGGATCCGCAACGATGCGCTGCGCGGCCTGGCCGACGAAGCCCTCGCCGAGGCTCGGGGCTTCGACGACGTCGCCTGGGAGCACGTGCCGCGGAGCGGCAACACGGACGCCGACCGTCTCGCCAACGAGACGCTGGACGCGGAGCGGGATTGCCATTGAAGGCGTCCCGGCTCGTCGCGGGGATCGACCTGTTTCGAAAGGAAAGGGAAGTGCTCCCGAGGCCATGGATGAAAAAAAGAGATTCCGGCTGGAGATGATCGCCCTGTGCTGCGCGATCGTCATGGTTCTCGTCACTGCCCTGCCGATGCTGGGAAGGTACAGCGACGCCCAGATCCTGGGGCTGTCGGCCGGCGCGTTCGGCGCGGGGGCGATGTTCACAAATCTGGTCAGAGGCAGGGCGGAGAGGAGAAGGCGTCCGTAGCTCCGTCATCCTTCGCTCCGAAGAGCCCCGTGATCAGATGATGGATCGCGCAGAGCTCGAGCGAAAAGGGAAGGTAGCCGAGGTAGCCGAGGATCGGCATCTCGAATATCTTCAGCCAGCCGACGTACGGGACCTCGTAGGTCCACCGGGGAAACGACCGGAAGTTCCACATCTCCCAGAAGAAGCCGCAGACGAGGCATCCCGCCATCAGCGCAACCGCCGGCCGCCAGTCTCCGCCGGCCAGGTTTCTCAGCAGCGATCGGTGCCCCAGGCGGACGTTGAGCGGCTCGATGATCAGGTAGACCGAGCCCCAGAGGAACGGGAAGAAATACCGCGGCCACAGGAGCAGCAGGGCGAGCATCGCCCACCCCGCCGCCGACATCCGCAGCAGGACGGTTCCCGTCGGGGCGATCCGCGGTCCCCGGCGGAATCTCGCTGTCCATGCCGAGGCGCCGATCAGCTCGGCCGTTCCGAAGACCGCCGGCATGACCGTCGAGAAGCTCAGCGAGGCCAAGAGAGCGTACCGCAGAGCGGG
>JAQVGR010000270.1 GCA_028696635.1 Candidatus Krumholzibacteriia bacterium
CCGACGACGACAGCGTCGTGGGCCGCACCTCCCTCGTATGGGGGGTGCAGGCGATCCCGATAGAGCGGATCGCCTCGACGGAGGCGATGCTCGGCGTCATCCGCGACAGGGTCTCGTATGCCGGGTTCAGCGGGACGGTGGTCGTGACGACCGGCATCCCGACGATGGAACGGAGCAGGACAAACACCGTTCATGTGATGGATGTGTGAGAAAAAATTATTTACACCTCAAGCACCCCAGTAAAATTATTTAATTCGGCACCTGCTGGGTGGAAATACCTGTAACTGATTGAAAGACTTGAGTAACGCCTCCGTGACCCCCCGACCAACGACACCGCAACGTATTAATATACAGCACATTACCGATGAAATACACGGGGTCCCGCGTCGATTCTCGAGAGCTGGTAGAGCCTCCTGAAGGAGCACCCGGAATCTGGCACGGATATTGTATATAGAGTGTGCGTAAACCTGTGGTTGAGCCCGCGGAGCTCTTAAAAAACGGGGCCTCCCCCCCAACGTTAAGAGAAGGCTCAACGGGTTTCTTCGACTCCGAAGGGGGCTGGACAGCAGGATCAGGGGAACATCCTTCGGGACCTGGAGGACGGACCGGCGACGGTCCGTCCTCTTTTTGCATCGGCGCTGGACAACGGCTTCGGCGGGACGGGAAAGACGACCCTGTCGATCCATCATTTCCGGTTCGACCCCTCGATCATCACCTCGGCGGTGGATCCGACGAAGGCGGGACAGTCGGTCCGGGAGGTCGGCGCCAATCCGTTCATCGTCGGCTCTCCGGATCGCGAGGGGAACATCTTCTACGGGATCCTCCGTCTCCGCGCCGAGCGGATCGAGTGGCTGCACCGGTTCGACGACCTCGATCCGAGGATCAGGAACGTCTTCGACTGATCAGAACCCCAGATCGAGGCCGACGGTCCACCGGGCATCCCACCGCTCGCCGCCGCCGATGAGCCCGGGGCGGCTGACCCAGAAGGGCAGCTCCGCCGTGACGCGCCAGAGCTTGACGCCGATCCCGAAATCCTGCAGGACCGTATCGAACCAGTCCGGGCCGAGCTCCAGCGCCAGTTCGGGCGGCAGCGCCTCGAGCGGCCTGTCGTCGAGGACCCACCCGGCGTCGTAGAAGAGGAACAGGCGGCGGTCCCGCAGTTCGCGGCGGCGTCCCGCCCCGAAGAGCGGGAATGGCAGGTCGAGCTCGCCGCTGATCGATGCGACGCGCTTGAACGGGTAGTCTCCCTCGTAGTATCCCCGCAGGTCGGAGTTTCCCGGGATCCGCCAGTTCGCGTACCGGTCGGCGGGGAACGCCCCGACGCTCCGCAGCCAGAAGAAGCGGTCCTTCTCGAGGACGCCGGCGCCGGCGAGGTTGAACCTGTTCTGCAGGAACGGATCGATCGCGCTGTTGCCGAACCACAGGCGCAGGCCGGGCTTGAGCGGGAACGGGAACCGCGAGGTCGCTCGCGCCCGCGCCTCGAAGGTGAAGCGCTCCCAGCTGCGCGCGCTCCCCCAGAAAGAGCGGTCGAAGTCGAGAGAGAGGTCCGCGTCGAATATATCCGCCGAGGGCCGCAGCGAAAGCCCGGCGCCGAGCCATATATTCGTTCCGCCGTCCCACGTGCCGGGGCGGACGTACCGCTCGTCGAAGAGGTCGTGGTACCCGAACCGCAGCCGCCAGAACCGCGGCATCGGATCGCTGAGGCTCTCCCGCTGCGTCTTGTCGATCTCGATCGAGGCCCCGCCGCGCCCCTCGCGGTAGAACCCCTCCAGTCGCAGCGCCGTCTCGCGGCGGAGCCAGCCGACCGGATGCTCGATCCTCGCGTACCCGTCGACGGCACCGCTCTCGAAGCCGTAGAGCCCCTGCGCGGTGAACGCGCGGTACTTTCCGTCGTACGAGCCGCGCAGTCTCGCTCCCGCCTTCCCGCCGTCGATGTCGTTGTAGTACCCGATCGGGAGGACCAGGAACCGGTAGGCGTCGCGGGGCCATGCCGGCTGCGGCGAGAGATCGAGCCCGAGGCTCATCGCTCGCGGGCTGCGGTTGTCGAGCCGGTAGACGTCGAGGATCTCGTTGGCGGGATTGACCGCCACCGACCGGGGCTTCGAGTCGAACGCGAAGCTCTTCTCGATGACGCGCGACATCCCGTCGATGCGCTCTGTGCGGGTGAGGCCGTCATCGAGAGCGAACACGAGCTCGAGCGGCGAGATCATCTCGCCGCGCCGCTTCAGGCGGACCTGCGCCTCGTATCCCTCTCCCGCATCGCGCACGTCGAAGCGGTCGACGACATAGTCGCAGTCCTTCACCGAGTGTATCCACTGCTTGAAGAAATCCTCGAGGGGCACGCCGGCGACCTCCTCGGCGACGGTCAGCAGCGCCTCCTCGTCGACATGGCGGAACTTCCAGGCGGCGAAGTACTCCCTGAGGATACGGTGGAAGTCCTCGTCCCCGACCCGGTAGCGCAGGGCCCGGAAGAACAGCGCGCTCTTGTTGTAGACCATCGCCGTGCCGCTGCTGCGGAACGCGTGGTGCGGGGTGGCGACCGGCTCGGCGAAGCCGTCCCTGTGGTATTCGATCACCGAAGCGGCCACCCCGTCCCAGACGGATTCGCCCGCCGGGCGTGGCCGCGATCCGGGATGGCCGCCGCCGCGGCGCGATCCGCCGCGTTCGTCGAGCCACCGGAACATGAAGTACTGGGCGGGCCCCTCGTCGAGCCATGCCTCGGCGCGCTCGTCGTTGGCCAGCATCCCGTAGAACCACATGTGCGCGACCTCGTGGACGATCAGCCCCATGTCGGCGGAGCCGTTCATCACGAGCATCGGGTATTCCATGCCGCCTCGCGTCGGCGAGTCGGCGACAGTCAGGACGGGCCACTCGTACGGGCCGACGAGCCGTTCGAGCCACCGGACGGTCCGGACCGTGCGGGCGAGCGCCGAGTCGGCCCAGGATGCGTTCCACGAGCGCCAGGCGGTCATCACGCGGGTCTCGCCGACCGAGGTCTCCTCGACGACGTAGTCGGGGTCGGCGCACCAGGCGAAGTCGTGGACCCGCTCTGCGCGGAACCGCACCGTGCGGGGCGGCCCGGCGGGGGCGTCCGCGTCGGCTCCCGGCCCTCCCCCGGCGTGGCTGCCCGGGTGCCCACCCGGGTGCCCGCCCCCGCCCGGCCCCGCCGGGCGCGCCGCCGGCTTCGGGTTGCGCGTCCAGCCGGGGTCGCCGCCGACGGGGGTGCCCGTCGCCACGACGACATACTCCTCGGGGAGGGTGATGCTCACGTCGTAGGCGCCGAACTCCCCGTAGAACTCGCCCATACGGAACTGGTCGGGGTGCCACCCCCGCGCGTCGTAGACGGCCATCTTCGGATACCACTGGGCCATGTCATAGTGCCGTCCCGCATACCCCGCCCGCCCCATCCGTCTCCGGATCCTCTCGGTGAACTCGATCGCTATCACCGCCTGCCCCCCGGGGAGCAGGGGGCGGGGGAATTCGGAGGTAAGCACGGTCCCCTCGACGGTCCAGGCGACCGCTCCTCCGTCTACGGTGAGGGTATCGATCTCGATCCACCCCCGGTTCTCCTCGGGCAGGCCCCGCAGGAAGAGCCACGTCCCGGGCCGGAAGTCGCGG
>JAQVGR010000271.1 GCA_028696635.1 Candidatus Krumholzibacteriia bacterium
CCAGCCCCTCGGCAAAGGGCCCGCGGTCCCGCCCGGCGAGACCGGGTACCGCAGCGGCGATCTGCCGCGCCTGCGACGAGGCCCCCGGACCGGCGGCGGCGAGCGCGAGCAGCCGCTCGGCGAGGTCGCGGGCGGCCGGATCGGACGCGGGGTAGACGATGCGCGGCGGACGCCCCGGCGAGTACGCGCTGTGGGACAGGGGCGGCCGCCACGAGGCGCCCTCGGAGAGGACTGCGCAGTCGTCGAGATCGTCCCACCAGCACGGGGCCTCGTGGCCGCGGGCGGTTCCGCGCACCGCTTCGAGCGCGAGCGAGGCGGAGAGACCTCGCGTGATCCCGGCCGGCGGGCGCCCCCAGCGCAGCTCGCGCACGCGCGTCGTCGAGAGGAGCACGTACGAGCGGTCCCACGGAAGTGGCGCGGCGGCGAGGTGCGGGCGCGAGACGGCGTATTCGACGACGTCGACGTCGGCGGTGATCATGACGTCGACGCCGCCCTCGAGCAGATCGCGCGGGTCGCGCGCGCCCGGCTCGAGAAAGACGAGCGTCGGGGCGCCGGGGTCGAGAGCAGGCCGGGCGACGTACGTCCCGCGGTGCGGCCGGCCCGTCCAGACCGGCCCCGGCTCGATCCCGTGCGGGCCGGTCCCGAGCGGCCAGAGGCGGCCCCTTTCGCGCCTGGCCACCATGAATTGCGGCGCGGAAAGGACCGCGGGGATATCGCCGGAGGGCCGGGAGAGATGCACGGCGACGATCCGCTCGCCGGCGGCGGCGACCGAATCGACGCCGGCCCGCGAAAGGAACGGTTCGTGTCCCGATCGCAGCCAGCACCGGACAACGTCATCGGCCCTCACGGGGGAGCCGTCGTGAAACCGCGCCCGGTCCCGGATCTCGAAGAGCCAGGTCCGGTCGCCGTCTGTCCCGCTCCAGGCGCGGGCGAGGGCCGGCTGCGCCTTCCCGCGGCAGTCGAGGGTGAAGAGCGTCTCGTATATCTGCCCGAAGAGGATCCGCTCGCTCTCGTTTCCCGCCACGGGGGCATGGCCGGGGTCGATCGGTCCGGGAAGCGCGATGCGAATCGTGTCGGGGGAAAGGCGGGGGGGCGCGACGACGATGCAGGACTCATCGACATACAGGCCGGTCTCGACGGACGGCCCGCCGCCGCACGAGGGCAGCGCGAGAAGGAAACAGAGGATATAAATGTACCTCAGTTTCGGCATGCCGGTCCCCGGGGCTTCGGTGCCCTTGTGTCATCCTTGCAGTTACAGGCGTGGCGGGGTCTGCCGGTATCATCGGCGATTCTTCCCCGGATGTCAAGATGCGCGTCCCGGGCGGCTTGCGCATCGCACTGATGCATCGTATATTAGTATCAGGTAAGCAGAGATCATCCGAACCGCATCCAAATCCCCACCATCGTATCTGTCGGGTTGATATGTATGGTGGCGCCGGCCGTTCGGCCGCCCCACCCGCCGTCGCCGAAAGAGGGGTGAAGGCGATGCGCTCACGATCTTCCTACCGTACTTCAGCGTTCGTCCTTGCGACTGTCTGCCTCGCAGCACTGGCTGTCGCGCAGTCTCCCGCGCGCGAGCGCGCGGCGCCGCTGCCGGCCGGCGGCGGGCGGGACCCGCTCGGCATCCTCGTTCTGGACGGGAGCGGGGTGCACGACGTCGGGGAGCTTCATATGCACACGGGGAACTGGGGGGCCTTCGGCTCGTACCCGAGCTCGATGACGCCGATCAGTCAGTACCCCTCCGCCGAGTGGCCGGCGGGGAGCGTGATCGAGCACCTCAACATCGCCGGGCTCTGGGTCGGCGCGGTGAAGGGGTGCAGCGCACTCGACCAGACGATCGGCGTTTCGACGGCCGCCTACGAGATGGAATTCCGCCCGACCGACGATCCGATCGACAGGATCTACGAGACGTACGAGGGAGCGCAGGGGGGGAGCCGGCTCCCGTCGCCGTACGCCGATGACGACGGAGACGGCCTCGTCGACGAGGACCCGCTCGACGGACGCGACAACGACGGCGATGGCCTCGTCGACGAGGACTTCGCCGCGATCTCCGAGCAGATGTTCAGCTCGTGGTACACCGACGACCGGCCGGAGGCGATCGTGCAGTACCCCGACCATACCCCGCTCGGCATCAAGATCCGCCAGGAGAGCTACCAGTGGACCGACCCCCGCTTCGACGATTTCGTCGGGGTCTCGTTCTCCCTGTCGAATATCGGGACGGAATGCCTGGGGTTCGTGTTCGTCGGGCTCTTTCTCGACTTCGACATAGGATCGAGGGACGACGAGCAGTACTGGGAGGATGACGGCGCGGGGTACTGGGAGGGGATCAGATACACGGATCTGGGACCCGCGTCGATCAGCGTCGCGTACATGTACGGCACGGGCGAAGGGGAGGCCGCGAGCTATATCGGCGCGATGATACTCGGGCATCCGACCGATACCGGCGAAACGGCTTCCATCCCCGATCGGGTCGGGGCGACAGCGTTCAGGGTATTCAGCGGGGATCAGCCGTACGAGAACGGCGGCGATCCGGCGAACGACTTTCAGCGGTACGAGGCCATGTCGCAGCGAAGGATCGACAGGAACGCGAGCGTTCCCCGGGATTACCGCGTGCTCGTGAGCGTCGGGCCGTTCGAGTTGCCCCCGTACTCCCCGGACCCGCTCGGATTTCATGTGGGGTTCGTCTGCGGGGCGACGCTCGAAGAGATGCTCGACAATGCGGCGATGTGCCAGAAGCTCTTCGACGGGCTCTGGTTCGACATCGACGGGGATCCCCTGACCGGCGTCGACGGGCGCGAGACCCAGGTGAACTGGATCTACGAAGAGCCCGAGGCGCCGCAGGCGCACCTCGACATCAGGCCCGGCTCGTGCCCGAACCCGTTCAACGTGAAGGTATTCGATTTCCTCGCTGGCGGCAACCCGAACAGGGGGGGCGTGATCCCCGTCGCGGTCCTCGGGAGCGAGGGGTTCGACGTGCGCGATATAGACATCGGAACGGTGCGGCTCGAGGGAGTCGAGCCGCTCGGGCGCGGATGGGGGTACGAGGACGTCTCCTCGCCGGCGCACGGCGGCGAGCCGTGCGAGTGCGCCGAAACCGGCCCCGACGGGTACGAGGATCTCGTGCTGAAGTTCGGCGCGCAGCGGATCGCCGCGGCGCTGCTGCATTTCGGCCTCCCCGAGGCGGGGCAGGAGGCGACGCTCGTCCTGCGGGGGAACCTCGAGGGCGGCGCACCGTTCGAAGCGGCCGACTGCATCGTATATGTCGGTCCGCCACCGCAGGCGGAACGCGGCGGACGCGAGATGCTCGCGGCGGAATATACCCGCCTGCTCGAGGCCTCGCCGAACCCGTTCAATCCCTCGACGACGATCCGGTTCGAGCTCGCCTCTCCCGGGCGCGTGACTCTCGCCGTGTACGACGTCGGGGGACGGCTCGTGCGCGTCCTGGTCGACCGGACGATGAGCGCCGGTCGGCATGAGGCGATGTGGGACGGCCGAGGCGCGGGGGGCGCGTTCGCGGCGAGCGGCGTCTACTTCTACCGCCTGACGACGCAGGGATTCGTCGAGACGCGCAAGATGGTGCGTCTGAAATAACGGGCATCAGGGTGGTGG
>JAQVGR010000272.1 GCA_028696635.1 Candidatus Krumholzibacteriia bacterium
GAGGACATCCCCGCGTGCGCGGCTCTCCTGAGCGATCTGGGAGTCGAGCCGCTGCGCCGCATGCGCCGCGGCGGGCCCGTCGTGATCGCCGGGGGGGCGGGGGTCTCGGCGAACCCCCTTCCCGTAGCGGCGATCGTCGATGCGGTGGCTCTCGGCGAAGGGGAGGCGGTGATCGATCCCCTGGCCCGGATCCTCGACGAGCATGCGGGGAACAGGGAGGAGGCGCTCGAGGCGCTCGCCGGCGAACCGGGGATCTATCTTCCCGGCGCCCCGGGGCGCCCCTTTGTCCCGGTCCCCGTCGACGCCGCCCGCGCGGCGCAGCGCTTCCAGCATTCGTGCGTCGTGGCGCGCGAGGCGGCCTTTCCCGGGGCTTTTCTCGTCGAGATATCCCGCGGGTGCCCCGGCGCGTGCGCATTCTGCCTCGCCACGGTCCTGTACCGCCCCTTCCGCACGATGCCCCTTCAGCGGTTCGAATCCCTCATCGACTCCCTGCCCCCCCAGGTCGATTCGGTCGGGCTGGTGAGCACCGCCGCGGCCGCCCATCCCGACATCGTCGAGATCCTCGACCTGCTCGGCAGGAAAGGGCTGCGCGCGGGGGTGAGCTCGCTGCGGGCCGAGGACATCGACGAGAGGACCGCCGCGGCGCTCAAGCGCGCCGGCATCCGCAGCGCCGCCCTCGCCCCCGAATCGGGAAGCGAGCGCCTGCGCATGCGCCTGGGAAAGAGGGTCGCGGACGAGGTCTTCCTCGAGGCGGGGCGGCTCCTCGCAGGGGCGGGGGTCCGGCGCCTGTCGCTCTACCTGCTCGCCGGAGCTCCCGGCGAGGACGAAGCCGATCTCGAGGAGACGGTGCGGTTCGTCGGGCGGTTCGCCGCCGCCTCGGCGGGCGCGAGGATAGTCGCGCACCTCAATCCTCTGGTCCCCAAGCCCGGAACCCCGCTGCAGTTCATGGCGATGTCGGAGCCCGCCGTGCTCGCCGGACGGGCCGCGCTTCTCGCGGCGCGGTTGCGGCCGCTCGGGGTGGCGGTTTCGGCGAAGGGGATCCGCGGCGCCGTCAGGCAGGCCCAGCTCTCCATGGGGGACGAGCCCGCGGGAGAGGCGGCGGCGCGGTACGCGGCGGGGGGGACGTCGTGGCGCAGGGCCCTGATAGATTCCGGCGTCGATCCCGGCGCGGTCTTCCGGGAGCGGGGGCTCGAAGAGGCCCTGCCGTGGGAGACCTTCGCCAGTCCCCGGCGCCGGAACAACCTGCTCGAACGCTACCGGGCAGCATGCGGCTCCGAGCCCTGAGCGGGACGCAGAAAGGCCGGAAAAACGGCTTTTCCGGCCCGATACGGTTCGGTTACGATGCGTACTGCCGCTGGGGCTAGAGGACCTTCTTCGCCGCCCCGCTCTTGATGCAGGCGGTACAGACGAAGGCCCGGCGCGGCTTTCCGTCGATCTCGACGCGGATCTTCTGGAGATTCGGCAGCCAGCGGCGCTTGGAGAGGTTGTGTGCGTGGCTGATGTTATGACCGGTCATCGGTTTCTTGCCGCAGATCGCGCATACCCTGCTCATGATATCCTCCGCTCCTGAATTGGTCGGTTTAATCTAGGCGATCGAGGGCCGGAAGGCAAGTGTTTTTATGGCGAACGGGGAGAACGGACGAGGCGCTCTGCTGACGAGCAGCCAGTACGTCAAGGGGGTCGGCCCCGCGCGGCAGCGGCTTCTCTCCCGTCTCGGGATCGAGACGGTCCTCGACCTCGTGATGCATTTCCCCCGAGGGTACTTCGACCGGAGCGACCTCGTGTCGATAGCGGGGGCTGCGCCGGGGCGGACCGCGACGGTCCGGGGCGAGGTCGTCGCCGTTCATCCCCGCAGGCTCGGCCCCCGGCGCAGCATGCTCACCGTGGCGGTGGACGACGGCACCGGGGCGCTGCGCCTCGTATTCTTCAACCAGCCCTACCTCGAGCGGGCCTTCCGCGCGGGAACGAGGGTGATCGCCAGCGGAGAGGTGCGCCTGTTCCGCGGGGAGAAGCAGATCACCGCCCCCGAGTGGGAGCGCACCGGGGAGGGGGCGGAGGAAGACCTGATACACGCGGGCCGGATCGTCCCGGTGTATCCGCTCACCGCGGGGATCTCGCAGCGCATGATGCGGCGGATCGTGCGCGAGGCGCTCGACCGCTGCGAGGGTGTCATCGAGGAGAACCTGCCCCGGAACCTGATCGAGGATCTCGCCCTGCCCGGGCGCGCCGAGGCGATCCGCCAGATACACTACCCCGACGACATGATCCGCCACCGCGAGGCGATGCGGCGGATGAAGTTCGAGGAGGTCTTCTTCCTGCACCTGCTGATCCACGAGCGGCGCATGAAGATCCGCAGCGGCGCGCCGCGCCCGGCCGTCCCTCCTCCGCACACACTCGCCGAGCGGTTCATCGCTGGCCTGCCGTTCCGGCTGACCGCCGCCCAGCGCCGCGCCCTCGGCGAGATCACCGCCGACGTGGAGTCCGCCGAGGGGCTCGCCCGGCTCCTGCAGGGGGACGTCGGCTCGGGGAAGACCGTGGTGGCCGTCGCCGCGATGCTCCTCGCCGTGGGCGCCGGGCACCAGGCCGCGCTGATGGTGCCGACCGAGATCCTCGCCGATCAGCACGCGCGGCGGATCGGACCCGCCCTGGAGGCGCTCGGCGTGCGCTGCGAGCTGCTGATCGGCTCGATGAGCGCAGCCGTGAAGGAGACGATTCACGGGCGGATCGCCGACGGCCTCGCCGACGTGGTCGTCGGGACCCACGCGCTGATTCAGGAGGGGATCCGGTTCCGCCAGCTCGGACTGGCGGTGATAGACGAGCAGCATCGCTTCGGCGTGCGGCAGCGGGCGACGCTCGGCCGCGGGGACATCATCCCGCACTTCCTCGTGATGACGGCGACGCCGATCCCGCGTTCTCTCGCCCAGACCGTCTACGGCGATCTCGACCTGTCGGTGATCGACGAGCTCCCCTCGCCGCGCCGCGTCCGCACCGAGCTGGTCCCCGGGTCGCGGATCGACGCCGTGTACGAGGATGTCCGCGCCGATCTGCGCCGCGGGGGGCAGGCGTTCATCCTCTATCCGCTCGTCGAGGAGAGCGAGCGGATAGACCTGCGGGCCGCCACGGCGGAGTTCGAGCGCCTCGGGCGGGAGGTCTTCCCCGATCTGCCGATCGGGCTCCTGCACGGAAGGATGAGCTTCGAGGAGAAGGCCCGGGCGATAGAGCTCTTCAGGGAAGGGGCGATACGGGCCCTCGTGACGACGACGGTGATCGAGGTCGGGGTGGACATCCCGGGGGCGTCGATCCTGCTGATCAACCATCCCGAGCGGTTCGGCCTCGCGCAGCTGCACCAGCTGCGCGGCCGCGTCGGCCGCGGCGGGAGCGAGGGGGTCTGCTACCTGCTGATCGGTGACGAGACAGGGGCCGCAGCGCAGGAGCGGCTCGGTCTCTTCGCCGGGACCGACGACGGCTTCCGCGTCGCCGAGATCGACCTGCGGCTGCGGGGCCCGGGGGAGATCTGGGGGACGAGGCAATCGGGGTACCCGACATTCCGGCTGATCAATCCCCTCGCCGACCGGGATCTGGTGGAGCGA
>JAQVGR010000273.1 GCA_028696635.1 Candidatus Krumholzibacteriia bacterium
CTCGTTCACCACGTTTTTCGCCGAGCGTCTCGAGGCGCGGTACTCGCTCGTCGTGCAGGAGGCGAGGGACGGCGAGGCGATCGAGTCGGGCAAGGTGCTCGTGGCGCCGGGAGGTCTGCACCTGATGCTGGAGGAGCGGGACGGCGATCCGGTCGCGATGCTGCTGCCGCGCAACGAGCGCCACCGCACGGCCTGCCCGTCGATCGACTTCGCGATGACGTCGATGGCTTCGGTGCTGAGGCGGAGGCTCGTCGCCGTCGTTCTTACCGGCATGGGGAGGGACGGCGAGGCGGGGTGCGTGGCGGTGAGGAGATACGGCGGCACGGTGATATGCCAGGACCGGGAAACCAGCATGATATTCGGCATGCCGGGCGCGGTCATCGCGGCGGGTCTCTCCAATGAGGTGGTTCCCGTCGATGCGGTGGCGGGAGCGATCGAGCGGGCCGTGGAGCGCGCGATAGAGGGGGCGAGCGTCGATGCAGGTCGCTGATTACAAGGCGCTCTTCATCAGCGAGGCGGGAGAGATCCTCCAGGCGCTCGAAGCGGGAGTGATGGCCCTCGAGAGCGGAGAGGACCGCCGCGCGGCGATCGAGGAGCTGTTCCGCCACGCGCACAACCTCAAGGGGATGTCGGGCGCGATGGGGTACGATCAGGTGGTCGAGGCGAGCCATGCCCTCGAGAACCTGCTCGACCGCTGCCGGCGCGGAGAGCTGGTTATCGCCCATGCGGAGGCGGATCTCCTCCTGCGGGCGATCGACTTGCTCGCCGAGCTCGTCAGGCGGACCGTCTCGGACGATCCGGGGGACGTCTCCGGGCTTCTCGGCGATATCCTCGTCATGCTTTCACCGATGGCCATGAGGCCTGATGCCCAGCGGGACCGCGGCGAGGAGTCCTGCGGCACGGAAGCGGCGGACGGCGCGCGCGGAGATCCCGGCGCCTCGGCTGCCGGATGCCCGGAAGAGCCGGCGGCGGGCGAGGACGGGGAATCGTCCGCGGATGAGTCCGATCCCGCCGGGGCGCTCGCGCGGCCGTCGCCGGTGGGGCGTTTCTCGACGACGCGCGTCGATCTCGGACGCCTCGACACGCTGATGGATCTCGTCGGCGAGCTGATCATAAGCAGGATCAGGCTTGCGGGTATAGCGAAACAGCTCGATTCGAAGGTCCTGCGCGAGGAGCTCTCCTCCTCCGGCAGGCTCATCTCCGAGATACAGAAGGAAGTGATGGAGGCGCGACTGATCCCGGTCGGCCAGGTTTTCCAGCGGATGCGCCGGGTCGTCCGCGACACGGCGCGAGAGCTCGGCAAGTCGGCCGAACTGGAGATCGTCGGTTCCGAGATCGGTCTCGATCGCACGGTTCTCGAGGCGATGGTCGATCCTCTCGTGCACCTGCTCCGCAACGCCGTCGATCACGGGATCGAGACCCAGGCGGAACGCGCCGTGCTTGGCAAGCACGAGAAGGCTTCAGTGAAGCTCAGCGCGCGCAGGGAGCGCAACTTCGTCGTCCTCGAGGTGAGCGACGACGGCAGGGGGATCGATCTCGAATCGGTGAGAGCCCGCCAGGGAGCGGCGGCGGATTCCGACGCGCCGATCAGCAACGAGGAGCTCTGCCGCGTCCTGTCCGCTCCGGGATTCAGTACGAAGGCGGAGGTCAGCCGATACTCCGGCAGGGGAGTCGGCATGAACGTGGTCAGAAGGACGGTCGATTCGCTCGGCGGGTCGATGACGTTGCACACGGAGAGCGGCAAGGGTACGACGGTGCGGATGAACCTGCCGATCAACCTTTCCATCATCAAGGCGCTTCTGTTCGAGGTCGGCGACGATATCCACGCGCTGCCGGTCGAATACGTCAAGGAGACGCTCCGTGTCGAGCGCGAATCGTTCGGCACGGTCATGGGGCGGGAAGTGTACCGGCTGGCCGAGGGGCCCGTGCCGGTCGTCCGGCCGGATGATCTGTTCAGGCTGGAGCTTCCGCCAAGCGGCTCGAGATACATGAAACTGATCCTCGTCGATACCGGAGAAGGGACCGTCGCGCTCGTGACGGGGAGGATCCTCGGTCAGCAGGACATCGTCATCAAGGGACTGCCGACGATGATCCGCGGAGTGGGCGGGATATCCGGCGCGACGATACTGGGCAGCGGAAGAATCGCATTCATATGGGATCCACGATTTCTCTTCAAAGGAAGGTGTGCGGATGAGTCCGATCGTACGGCCGTCGTACCTGAGGATCGACGCGTTGAAGGAACTGGGTAATATCGGTTCCGCGCATGCGATCACGGGGCTGTCGGAGCTTATGAAGAAGCGGATCGATGTCTCGATCACGAACGTGGACATCATCCCGCTCCAGATCATCTATACGCTGTTCAACGGTCCCGAGACGATGATCTCCGTCGTGTATCTCGAAGGGTACAGCGACAATTTCAGGGGCATGATGTTCCTCATCTTCCCGCACCCGGAGGCCAGAAAGATAATCGAGATGGCGACGGGGCGAAAGGTCAAGGGAGATCTGATGACGGACGAGTTTTCCCACTCCACGCTGAAGGAGATCGGGAACATCATGTGCGGTTGCTATCTGAACATCTTCGCGCAGTTCATCGGGAAGAAGATCATGCATTCCGTTCCTCAGCTCTCTCACGACATGGTCGGGGCCGTGCTGGACTCGATTCTCGTCGATCTGAGCCTCGAGTCGGATTACGCGATCGTGCTCGAGACCGCGTTCACCTTTACCAAGAACGAATGCAGGGGATTCCTGTTTTTCATCCCCACATCCGAATCGGTTGAAACGATCTTCGGGGCGCTGCAGATCGACTAGCGCAGAAAGGAGCGCACAGTGAAAGCACGAGTATTGGTTGTCGACGACGCGATCTTCATGAGGAAGATGATCTCCGACATACTCGAGGGGCACGGAATGGAGATCGTGGGGGAGGCCGACAACGGGCAGCTTGCCGTCGAGAAATACAAGGAGCTCAAGCCCGATCTCGTCACCATGGACATCATCATGCCCGAGATGAACGGCATCGATTCAGTCCGGCAGATCATCGAAGCCGATTCCCAGGCGCGGATCGTGATGTGCAGCGCGCTCGGTCAGCAGGCGCTCGTCCAGGACGCGCTCGCCGCCGGCGCGAAGGATTTTCTCATCAAGCCGTTCAACCCCTCGCGGGTCATCGAGGTTGTCACGAAGATCCTCGTCCAGAACGCGGCCGTCTGATGGAGGATTGAAAGGATCCGGTATGCCCGAACGCAAGCAAAACGAACGGGATGTGCTGCTGAGCTTCGCTGCGAGGGTCGACCGCAACGATCCTGGGGCGCTGAACAATCTCGGCGTGCTGTACTACCGCAAGGGCGTGTACGACGAGGCGATCAAGCAGTTCAAGGAAGCGCTCAAGATCGATCCGCGGTTCGAGCTCGCGCGCGAAAATCTCCAGTACCTCTTCGCCGAAACCAAGATCGAGGACCCGGACGTCAGCAGGTGGCGGCAGGAGGTCGAAAAGGACTCCGGGAACGACGAGGCGCTCCTGCGGCTGGGGATCAGCTATCAGAACATGGGCAGGCTCGAAGAGGCCAGCGACATCCTCGGACAGGT